>NZ_JAGQCP010000051.1:0-16164 GCF_024346255.1 Cyanobium sp. BA5m-10
GGGAAGCCGAAATCGTGGCCCAGGCCGGGCGGGCCGGCGCCGTGACCATCGCCACCAACATGGCCGGGCGTGGCACGGACATCATCCTGGGCGGCAATAGCGATTACATGGCCCGCCTCAAGCTGCGCGAGGTGCTGCTGCCCAAGCTGGTGCGCCCCGAAAATGAGCACCGGCCCATCCCCTCAGCCAAAGCCGCGCGCGAGGCCCGCAGCCTCGGCAACCTCTATCCCTGCAGCCTCAGCGAAACAACTGACCAAGATTTGGCCACCCTCGCCAAAGAACTCGTAAATGCCTGGGGCGACCGGCAGCTCACCTTGCTGGAGCTGGAAGACCGCATTGCCCAGGCGGCCGAAAAGGCCCCCAGCGAGGACCCCCAAATCCAGGCCCTGCGCGACTGCATCGCCCAGGTGAAGGATGAATACGACGCCATGGTGAAGCAAGACGAGCAGCAGGTGCGCGAGGCAGGTGGCCTACACGTGATCGGCACCGAGCGCCACGAATCCCGCCGCGTCGACAACCAATTGCGCGGCCGCGCCGGCCGTCAGGGTGATCCCGGCTCCACCCGCTTCTTCCTTTCGCTGGAAGACAACCTGCTGCGCATCTTCGGCGGCGATCGGGTCGCCGGACTGATGAATGCCTTCCGGGTGGAAGAAGACATGCCGATTGAATCAGGCATGCTCACCCGCTCGCTGGAAGGGGCCCAGAAGAAGGTGGAAACCTACTACTACGACATCCGCAAGCAGGTATTCGAATACGACGAGGTGATGAACAACCAGCGCAAAGCCGTTTACACCGAGCGGCGCCGGGTGCTCGAGGGCCGGGAGCTCAAGGCCCAGGTGATCGGCTACGGCGAGCGCACCATCGAAGACATCGTGGATGCCTATGTGAACCCAGAGCTACCGCCCGAGGAGTGGGATCTCAGCCGTTTGGTGGATAAAACCAAGGAGTTTATTTATATCCTGGAAGATCTCACCCCAGACCAGCTGCAGGGTCTAGGCGTGGAGGAGCTCAAGGCCTTCCTGCAGGAGCAACTGCGCAATGCCTACGACATCAAGGAGGGCCAAGTTGAGCAGCAACGCCCGGGGTTGATGCGCGAAGCCGAGCGCTACTTCATCCTCCAGCAGATAGACACGCTCTGGCGCGAACACCTGCAGGCGATGGATGCTCTGCGCGAATCTGTGGGCCTGAGGGGGTATGGGCAGAAGGATCCGTTGATCGAATATAAGAATGAGGGCTATGATATGTTCCTCGAGATGATGACCCAGATGCGGCGGAATGTGATCTATTCGATGTTCATGTTCCAGCCGGCGCCGGCGGCGCAAACAGCCTAAGAAAGTACATGATGGAGAATCAGCAACTCTCAGCATGATCAGATTCCTGACTTTTCCCCAAAGCACTTGGCAACATAGGCAGCTTTGGTGGAGGCTGACGGAAAGGGAAGTACTAGGAAAATATAGGGGCTCTTTACTAGGAGTCGCCTGGAGCTTTCTTACTCCACTCACCATGCTAGGGGTATATACCTTTGTATTCTCCCAGGTTTTTGAAGCCCGCTGGGGCACATTAGGAAGCGACGGGCCCTTGGGATTCGCCATCAACCTGTTTGCCGGGCTGATAGTTTTCAACCTTTTCGCAGAATGCATAAATAGGGCGCCAACGTTAGTACTTGCCAATCCAAACTACGTAAAAAAGGTGGTTTTCCCACTGGAAGTACTAGGAACAATTGCAGTAGGGAGCGCAGTATTTCAAGCCCTGGCAAGCCTCATAGTACTTGTTATTTTTGAGTTAATTGCCATTCACCATATTCCAATTACATTTCTTTTCCTTCCACTAGTGTGGGCGCCACTAGTTTTGGGATGCACAGCAATAACCTGGATTTTGGCTGCTCTTGGAGTCTTTATACGAGACCTCAGCCAGATCACAGCAGTTCTAGTGAGCATGCTGATGTTCTTGAGTCCGATTTTCTACCCAGTGTCTGCCCTCCCAAAACTCTGGCAACCCATTTTGGCAGCCAATCCTTTGGCACAAGTAATCGAGCAAACACGACTAGTAACCATTAATGGCACATCTCCAGACATAAGCTATGTATCCGGTGGCATTCTATTCACAATGATTGCATGTGAAATTGCCTTCCGATTCTTCCAAAAGAGCAAACGAGCCTTCGCAGACGTAATTTAAAATGAAATTAATACCAACTGAGAATGTAGCAGTCGAGCTCGAGGGCCTAGGTAAATGCTACCGCATTTACAAGAACCCAAAAGACAGGCTGAAGCAGGCAATCTGGGGGGAAAGGCGCCAATTTTATAGGGAGTTTTGGGCGTTAAGGGACATGAACCTAACCGTTGCTCGTGGTGAAACGCTCGGCATTATAGGTTGTAATGGGAGTGGTAAAAGCACCTTGCTCCAGATGATTTGCGGCACACTCACGCCCACAGAGGGTTCCGTTAGAACCAAGGGAAGAATCGCGGCACTTCTGGAACTAGGAAGTGGCTTTAATCCCGAGTTCACAGGCAGGGAGAATGTTGCGATCAATGCAAGGCTACTCGGCTTGAGCGAGAAAGAAGTCCGACAAAAATTTGATGAGATTGTCGAGTTTTCAGAAATTAGCCAATTCATTGATCAACCAGTCAAGACATATTCAAGTGGCATGTTTGTGCGACTAGCTTTTGCTATCGCCAGCCACTCCGATCCCGACATTCTCATAGTAGACGAGGCATTGAGCGTTGGCGACATCGCATTTCAAAATAAATGCATGATGCGAATCAAAAAATTACGAGACAATGGATTAACATTGATCTTCGTGAGCCATGACCTAAGCACATTACAATTGATATGTGATCGAGCTATCTGGATTCACAAAGGGATGCTTAAAGAGGCCGGCGACCCCGTACAAGTCGCACAAGAATACTACGCACTGACAGCAAATAACATACCAGAAGGGAGCCATGCCAACAGCAAGGGTATCCCGCAGCAGAACACAGGCATGGGCATTTTTCTCAAGGCAGAGATGCTTCGCTCTCAAGAAGAAAGCCTAGAGAATTGCTACCATCCCGGATCCAACGTACGCATAATGTTCTCAATGCAGACATTGCAAAGGATAGAGCGATGTATATTTAACATTAGCATCTTCAGCAATGATGGGATTTGGATGGTCGGGCAATCAAGCCTGGAGCAAGGTGTTATCTGGCCTGCGACAGAAGCAGGCAATTGCCTCTCGGGCATGATTGAATTGGCAAATCTATGCTTGGCACCAGGCAATTACAAAGCAGCATTGAGTGCCTGTAGCGTTGACTTAAGCATCTGTTATGCACTTTCTGACCTTTACCTGAGTTTCTCAGTCCGTTCAGACCGACCAACCTGGGGGAGAGTGCGCCAACCCTGCAATTGGACGATCAACGACCAAGATCAAGTAGTGCTCCAATGAAAGAAGCAACTCAACGCTTAAAGACTGTCCGCATGTCAGACATGCATCTTTCAAGCAATCACCATCACTATATTGTCTTAAGCCTACTTAATAGTTGGATCACGGATATTGCACTAGAGCAAGCGAGTGGGGTCTTGCTAGATTATGGATGCGGGGGCCAACCATACAGGTCACTATTTGAAACCCGCGTCAGCCAATACATCGGTGCAGATGTTGAAGCCGCAATAGGCATCAAACTAGATTTGATAATCGAGCCGGAGGCCCCATTGGCACTGGCCTCCCAAAGTGTTGACACAATTCTTTCAACGCAAACACTGGAGCATGTGCTTCATTTTCGGAGATATCTGGCCGAGTGCCGCAGACTCCTTCGACCTAGCGGCCACCTAATCCTTACCGTACCAATGCAATGGCGCATGCATGAAGTCCCATTTGACTATTGGCGGTTTACGAAGTACGGAGTATTGGCAGCACTTGAAGAGCAAGGTCTTGAAGTTATTCAACTATCTCCATGTGGTGGTGCTTGGGCTCTCTTGGGCCAGCTACTGAACAGTCATTTAGCCGCGAGTCGGAGAGGCTCAAAAGCTTTGTTCTGGTTAATAAATCGCGCTGCACTGTGGATGGACAAGCAGCTTCCTGATACAGAGGAGACAATCGGATGGATGTGCATAGCGAAGGCACCATCGCCATCAGGATAGCCGCCCCGAAGATATGTACAAGTTATCATAGCCAGACAATGCAAAATCACAACTCTAGCCAAAGCGAATTCATCACTCAAGATGATTTCTCAAGTAGCCCTGTCCAGCGTCATTGCCCAGTATGCAGAAGCACCACATCCAGCCCTCTCTGCGAAGTCGGAGCTTTCCAAATAAATAGCTGTTCGGAATGCCGAACTGACTATGTCATTAATCCTCCAAACAACAAAGAGCTTGCCGCATTCTATGATCGATCAGAGTGGTTTGAAGGCGGCGAGACAGGAGGATACTCTAACTACGATTCTCAAACAGAATCAAGCATTGATCGCATTAAAGAGTTTCTCAGCACCTTCAGCGGTGAGACGCTATCAATTCTTGACGTAGGGTGCGGCTATGGAAACCATTTAGAATTAGCAGCTTCCTTGGGGTGGGAATGCTTCGGCATAGAGCCAAGCGACCACGCAAGAGAGATTGCCATCAAAAGGCTAGGCAACCGTGCAATGATCGTCAAAAATGCGGAAGAACTTATCCCGCATTTATTTGATGTTGTGTTGATGCTAGACGTTATCGAACATGTCATCGAGCCTCAGTCTTTATTCTACCCTCTATTCGCAATTGGAGGCATTAAAGAAGCTACAACAATTCTACTTAGCACGCCCAATGCGGGCTCCACGGAAGCCATCAATAGTCCGAGTACCTGGCGGTACCGGCATCCCCCATCACACCTAGTATTTTATACGGAATCAGCTCTTAAACAGCTATTCCAAAACCTACGATTTCAGGATATTAGCATTCATGGAATTCACCCAAATGAAGCTGGCGGCCATGATGGCCTAAGCAAATACGACGGACTAGAAGCCATCGCACGCGGAAGTGACTTTCATGACTTCATGCATGAAAGATACGTACCATCTACATGGTCTGAGATCGCTGAGTATGAGCATTTTCCGAGATATGCACTTGCCTGTCGCTTTGCCACTGATCTGAAGGTTCTTGATTTCGGCTGTGGAACTGGTTACGGGACAGCCATACTCTCAGCCCACGCGGCCAGTGCTGTGGGAGTGGATATTGATGCTTCGGCCCTGGAGTGGGCACGCCGCTCTCATCGGCTCCCCAACCTGTCCTTCCAGCGGAGTGCCGACTTCCTGGCTAGCTATGAGGACCAGACGTTTGACATGGTCACCTGTTTCGAGATGATCGAGCATGTGACTGAGCCTGATCAGGATCGAACCATCCAGGCTCTGGCTAGGGTTCTCCGCCCAGAGGGTCTGCTTTTTATCTCCACACCCAATCCAGAAATCACAAGCCTGTATGGAGCAAATCCGTATCACCTCCGAGAACGGAACCGGGAAGAGTTTATTGAGCTCCTCACAGCATCCTTCAAATCTGTTCAACTGTTGGATCAATATGCCCTTACCGGGGTGTTCTTCTCCGAAAGCCCACATGCCTACTCGCTTGAATCTCTCCAAGGCGGCCCCCTGAGTCAGGCCAATCCATTAGCCTACATAGCCGTCTGTTCCAATGGTCCTCTACCGCCACTCGAAAATAAGGGTTATATAGATACCCAAAGGGACTACATCTCCTCCAGGCTTAGGCTGGAGGAAAAATTGGTTCAAGTCAAGTTGGAAGCATATTCTTTACGCTCAACCGTTGTGGCTCTAGAAAACCAGCTCAGCTCTCTCTCCACCCGAGCCGCTGAACTGGAGAGGGCACTTGACATAGAACAGCGAAGCCGTTGGGCACGCTTGGGTAATCGACTTAGAGCAACCAGTTTATATCAGAACACTGCTATCCGCGGGGCCTTGGGCCTCGCCCGCGCCCTGCGCAACAGGGCTCGACGCCTGTCTTCTCTCTCTGGATCGAATCAGGGGATTTTAACTCCTGCGACTCTGGAAGCCAGTGATCAGTCATACACAGTGCGCCAGCACCAGTCGGGGAGCAATGACAAGCCTATTGTTCTCCACGCAATTGCCAACTTTTGCTTAGGAGGCTCCTCCAGATTGGTGGTTGACCTTATCGAAGCTCTCGGGGAGGACTTTGAGCAGCCGGTGGTCACCAGATACATTCCTCGCCCATCTGCTTATTTAGATCTAACAATTCACGAACTTCCGCATCCCTCGAATTCGTCACCTTTTCAAGCACTAATCAACCACTACAAGCCGGTCTTCGTACATATACACTACTGGGGAGACTGCGACCGAGACTGGTATAGCCACGTCTTCCGGGCCTGTGAATTGCAAGGTGTCCCTGTGGTTCAAAATATCAATACACCGGTGGCTCCCTACGTATCTACAGCCATTCGCCAAAATGTATACGTGAGCGACTATACGCGCCAGATTTTTGGCAAGAATGACGAGCAAGCCATGGTGATTCTTCCCGGATCCGATCTCGATCATTTTTCAGTGTCAAGCCTCACCGCTCAAGCAGATGACTGCATTGGAATGGTATATAGGCTAGAAAACGACAAGCTCAGCTCCAGTTCCATAGATGTCTTCATCAAAGTCGCCAAGCTTCGGCCTGCGACTCGATGCCTGATAGTGGGGGATGGGACTTTGAAACCCATCTTTGAGCAGATGGTGGCCGAGGCCGGCGTGACAGACAATTTTGTTTTTACTGGCTTTGTGCCCTATCAGGATCTTCCAGGTCTCTACCAACAGATGAGCTTATTTGTTGCACCAGTTTGGAAGGAAAGCTTTGGACAGGTTTCTGCCTTTGCCATGAACATGGGTTTACCTGTCGTAGGCTATGCCGTTGGTGCTATCCCATCAATTATAGGGGATGAGCACCTTCTGGCCCAGTACGGCGATAGCCATGGGCTGGCACTTCTGATCATCGAACTACTAGATGACAGGCAGAAGAGACTGGCAATTGGCGAGAGGAATCACAAAAAAGCACAGGATAATTACTCCATATCCGCAATGGTAAAGCACTATTCCGATCTCTATCATTCCATATCCGCCGAAGTCATATCATGAAGGTCGCCATCTTTGTCCATTGTTTTTTTCCAGAGCATTTTTATGGCACGGAAACCTACACTCTAAACATCGCCACAAATTTACTCAATCTTGGCCACACGGTCACAGTCGTCGCCGGTACATTCTATGGCGAGGCATCAAAGGGAGAGACCGTGTGCAGCTACGTCTATAACGGCGTAGATGTCATGGTGATTGACAAAAATCTCTTCCCTAATCGCCGGGTTAGTGACACTTATAACCAGCCGGAGATGGCTCCTGTGTTGCGCAGTGTGATCACTAGTCTGCAGCCTGATGTTATCCATGTCACGCATCTGATCAACCACACGGCCGTGTTGCTTGATTTGGCTCGTGAGATGGGAATCCCCACAGTTGCCACCCTCACCGATTTCTTCGGCTTTTGCTTCACAAACAAACTTGAAGATGCCCGTGGCCTCCTCTGCAGCGGCCCCTCCCGGGATCGTAAAAACTGCGTGGCCTGCTATCTCAAGGTGGCCGGCACGGCGCATACGACCCATCCGTTGTTCGTCTGGCTCCGCCGCCAATTGCCGCTATCACTCTTTAGTCGTCTCTTGGTTCTGGCGGCTCGCCTTCAGCTCCTTCCCGCCAAGGAGCTGACCCATGTCGTGAAAGATCTTCAGGATCGACCTGGTTTGCTGGGAGAGCGGTACAACCGCACCTACGGCATGGTGATCGCCCCCACGGCCTTTCTAGCCAAGGCTTATCGGGCAAATGGCCTACAGGTTCCCATTCGCACCCATTGGTTTGGGGTTGACATCCAGCGCACACCCAAACCTGCTCGAGCTCCTGGGGTCCCAATCCGATTCGGCTACATAGGCCAGCTAGCTGAACACAAGGGGGTGGATCTGCTTTTGGAGGCCTTTAAGGATGTTCAGCCCTGTGCCGCGGAAATGATTATCTACGGCCCTCTTGATCAGGATCCCGCCTATGCAAAACGACTACAGGATTTAGCCGGAGACCAAGTTCAGTTCCGCACCACCTTCCATCCGGACGAAATGGTAGCCGTGATGGGCGGCCTTGATGTGCTGGTGATTCCCTCCCGATGGTACGAGAACAGCCCGTTGGTGCTCTTGTACGCCTTAGCAACCCATACTCCGGTCATAGTCTCCCGGGTTGATGGACTAACGGAATTCCTGGAGGAGGGAGTGAATGGCTTTTCATTCGCGCGTGGTAACTGTGCCGATCTGGTTCAGGTTCTCCAGAGGTTTATTTCCAATCCAGGTCTTTCGGCCAAGCTTTCAGAATCCACCCACTACCGACGAACCACTACGGACATGGCCGCAGAACTTGAGAAGGTATACCAGGAAGCCATCGGCGGGTTGATCACCGACTCCTACGAGCCAAATCCCTGATGCCGTAAACCCAGCTTTCCGGATGATCAGTCCATTTTCCACTACAATGACCAACTGGACCATACATTTAGCTTAGTTTTGGGAGACTCCCAAAAAAGGACCTCTACACTGCTTACCACCCAAACAAAGGAAATATTTTTATCCAAGCGCGCGACGACAGATACGACCATCCGCATTACATAACCAATCTAAAACATCTCAGGAGAATGGCTACATCACTTAGCTACACTCATTATTCGTGGGGCACCGTCCTCACTATGAGCCCCAACCAGGCTGGCGCTTGATACCAATAGATCAGGGGAGTACTACAAAAGACTTGCTCATATGTGCTTTGGTGAGTAAAATGTTAGGCTTGTAAGCGCGCGGAGAATCAACGCACCAATGAATTTGGCACAATACGGGCAAGGAATTAACGATGACCTGGACGCTTGGATCGACTTCAATCGGAAAGAGGCCTTTGACACACCTAATGGTCTAGATAATGTTGCGCCCTTTCCTCCAAAAGAGCTGATCGAGAACACTAGTGGATTGACGCGACAGGATCACTTCGCTTCACACGGGTGCGACATTCTTCAAGCCCTGAGTCTTGCCAGCCCCAAGCCTTTAGCATCCTTTTCAGACATCCTTGATTTTGGTGTGGGTGTTGGGCGATTGGCACGTTTGTTCAAAGGCTTTCGTGGAAAATACACCGGTGTTGATATCGATGCCCGCCACGTCGCATGGGTGGCTGAGAATTTGGATCATGTGAATGCCATCATCACTACTCCGCGCAAGGCGTTTCCTTTCGCTGGCAAACGCTTTGACTGTGTTATTTCGATCTCTGTCTTTACTCACATGAACGAGAACGACCAGTTCTTCTATCTAAAAGAGCTGGCAAGCATCACCCGGCCAGGAGCAATCCTCATGCTGACTGTCCATGGTGAACGTGCGTTGCATCGCGCCGAGAATGAACCAGACATATTCAAGATGCTTGCGATTCCAGCCAGGAGCGTAAAGACGACCCGCCAGCTGTTCGCGAATGAAGGATTTAGTTTTATCCTCCAGAATGGACATTTAACCACGTCAGAGTACGAGTACGGCATAACGTTTACCTCAGAAGCTTATATTCGCCGCACCTGGAATCAATACTTTGATGTGTTGCAAGTGGCCTCAGGCGCAATTCATGATTTCCAGGATATTGTTGTTTTGCGTTCGCGCTAGACACGGATGCTGGCGCAGAGGCGTCGCAGCCCCTCGGATACCGGTACCTGGGGCCTCCAACCCAGGCAGCGCCGCGCTCTTTCAATGCAGAGCACATTGGTAGGCACATCAAAGCCCCGTGAAGGCAAATACTCCACTGTCAGAGGCTTCTTGAGCTCAACTTCCAGCAACTCCACCAGCTGATTGAGGCTCAATCCCTCCCCTGAGCCCACATTGAACATGCGCTCCTCTCCTTGATAGCGAGCAGCTGCCAAAAGTGCCTCAACCACATCGGAGATATACAGAAAATCACGCACGGTGCTGCCATCCCCCCAGATCTGCAACGGTTCACCGCGCAGCGCCTTTCCCAAAAACACCGGCACCACACCCTGAGTGGCATCCAGCCGCTGACGATCGCCATAGGGATTCGCCAAACGGAGCACGAGACCATCCAGACCATGCAGCTGGCGGTAAAGCGCCACATATTTCTCGATCGCCAATTTGCTGATCCCATAGGAACAGGTGGGATCGGTGGGGTGAGTTTCCGGTATGGGCACCTGCTGCGGTATTCCGTACACCGTGCCACCTGACGACACCATCACCAGCCGCTGCACTTGGGCCAACCGGGCCGCCTCCAGCACCTTGAGCGCCCCGAGCAGATTCACCTGCACATCCGCCTGAGGATCACGGTTGGAGCTCTGCGGCAGGCTGCCACTGGCCAGATGAAAGACCAGATCGGCTCCTTCAATCGCCTGCTGCAGAGCCAGACCATCGTCCATGCTCAACGGGATGAGCTTGAGCGCTGGGTCCGCCTGGGCAGCCTCACTGATCAGTCCGGGCAGGTGGCGCGCCAGGGCCCTCACGCGACAGCCGGCAGCCAGCAGCCCATCCACCAGATGGGAGCCGATGAAACCACTGGCACCTACAACAACGACCTTCATGCCCTAGCTCCGCAGCAGCTGAGCGTAAAGCTGCTCCAGTTGATCGGAGTAGTCACTGATCGTGCGGGGTGATCCACCCTGATTCACCAGCGCGGCCAGACTCTGAGGATCCGCCTCCAATTGCTGGATCAGCGCAGCCAGAGCGCTGCTGTCGCCGGGTGGGAACAGCAAGGCGTTGGTGCCGGGCAGTACCTGATCCGCCATGCCCTCCACATCGGACAGCAGCAGGGGCAAGCCGCTGGCCAAGGCCTGCAGCACGATCAGTGGCGCATTTTCTCTCCAAAGTGAAGGAACCACCAGCAGATCGAGCTGCGCCAGCACGGCAAACACCTGCTCAGAGCCGAACACGCCACCCCAGCGCACCTGAGGCAAGGGATTAGCAAGCTGCCTGAGCTGGGCGGCGTAGACGGGATCATCGTTGGGGTTTCCATAGAGCACGAGCTCCAGTGGCTCCATCGGCCCCAGCAGTGCCAGGGCCTCTAGCAACACATGGGCCCCTTTGGCACGATTGATGCTGCCGATGAAGCCAATGCGAAGTGGCCGCTGCTGGCTTCCAGTCCAGGGTTGCCGCGGCAACTGCTCGGCGAGGCCATCCAAGGCAATGCCATAGGGGCACAACTGGAAGTGCTTAGTGGCGAAACCGAGCTGCCCAAATGTGCGCCACATCAACGCCGATGGCACCAGCACGTATTCACAGCTGGCCAGAGCCTCGGCCATCGCTGCCGGTCGCCTGCGCAGCGCAGCAATCGGGCCCTTCGAAAGCGGCCGCAAAACCGCCACCACTAGACGCCAGAACGATTGCGGCAACCAACCAAGCGGCGGCGTCACTCGACCCGCCAGGTGCTGCACGCAATTGGCACCATCGGCCCGAGGACCCGCACAGGGCAACTGCTCCGGAAACTGCAGCTGCCCGGTGGGGCAGGCCATCCAGTAATCAGTGAGGCTGACCAAAAGCGGCACACCACAACGTTTCGCTGCCATCACCAGGCTCAGGGTGTGGCGGCGCAAATGGAACAGGTGCAACAAATCAAGGCGCAGCTCCTGCAGCAGCGCCGAGAACTGCTGCTCAAACTCAGGCCGCCAATAGCTCTGCTCCACACCGCTTCTGAGCGGCGAGGCTTCCGGCGGTGGATTGAACCGAATCAGCTCCAGCCCCTGCCAGCGCTCCCGCCGCCAGGTTGGTTGCTCGGGCTCATGGGGGCCTGCAGCCAAGATCCAAACCTGATGGCCACGGCGCTGCAGCTCTTCGGCCGTACGCCGCGTCAGCGTTTCCGTGCCGGCGTGAAACCCTGGAAAGAATTGATGCACCGCCAGCAGAATCCGCATGGCGTCCTCAGTGGCCGGATGGCCTGCAGTAGACCAAGGCGGCATAAAAACCCGCCGTGCGCCAGAGGCCATGCTTGCGCAGGCCAAGCCGAAGAGCTGTGCTCAGCCGCACCCAGCGTGAGTAGCTCCAGAGCAGCTGCCAAAGCGCAGCCAGATCGGTAGGGCCGGAGCGGTCCAGGAATGCCCGCACCTGAAGCAAGCCTGGGCTGATCAATCGCACGACAACAGCCCGGGGATTCCGCGCAACTACACCATGGATTCGCAGCAGCAGCTGACGGCGCCAGCCCACAGCTCCCACCACATTGGTCCGATGCTGCCGGTAACTCATGCACGGCTCGCGCAGATAAGCCAGGCCACCCGCCTGCGCGGCCACCAGAGCGAGCCACCAGTCATGAAGCACCGCTTCCGCTGGGAATGGCAAAGCTTGCAGCACGCATGCTCGATTCAGCATCGATGCACAGCCGGTGACTACGTTCTGCATTCCAATCTCCAGAAGCCCGTGGCGTTCTGGCTTCAAACCCTGAAGCCGATGAAAGGAAGGGCTTAGTGCCCGGCCCTCAGCATCGATCAAGCGGAGATCAGCATGCACCAACAGTGACCTTTCTGAGCCCAAACGCTGCTCAAGCAAAGCCATCTGGTGCAACAACCGTTCAGCCTTGTTGAGATCCCAGAGGTCATCCTGGTCGGCCAGCATCACGTAGGGAGCTGCACTTGCCTGCAGCAGCCGCTCGAAATTGCGGCAACTGCCAAGGCGCTCAAGGCCTTCCAGAGGTAATAACTCGATCGGAACAGAGCTGTGCTGTTGCCAATACCTCAGGCGTTGCACGGTGCGATCCGATGAATGATCATCCGCAACGAGAAGACGCTGGGGCACCACGGTCTGCTGAAGGATGCAAACGATCTGCTCATCCACAAAGCGTTCGCCATTGCAGGTGGCCATCACCACCTCGTAGGTCTTCACCACAGAGCCCACCCCCATTTACGGAAGTACTGCCAGGCGCTGGCCAGGTTCACAGCCATCAGGCCCAGGTTGCGGTAGTTGCCTCGGCCCCAGCCATGGACAACACCAGCCACGGGCAGATGCACGCAGCGGCCATCACGGGCCAGGGTGCGGGTGAGATCGGCATCCTCCAGGTAGAGGAAATAGCGTTCATCAAAGCCGCCAACGCGGCGGAAGGCATCACTGCGAATCAGCATGCAGCAGCCACTCAGGTAGGGCGCCTCGAATACCTCCTGGTAGTGCTGATCCGCCATCACATACCAGCGGTCATAGCGCTTCAGCCAGGTGGGCTTGAGCAAATCCGGCAGGAAGCGGCGGCTGAACAAGCCCAGCACGGTGGGGTTGTGCTTGCAGAGCTTCTGGGGAGCACCAACCTCGTCGAGGATCTGAGGGACCGCGAGGCTCACCTGCGGGTGCTGCTGCAACCAGCCCAACAGCTGCTCAAAGGTGCCGCCGGGCCAGGTGAGATCGGTGTTGAGCACGCCGATGTAGGGCGGTAGCTGGCCGAGATGCGCCACCAGACGGTTCACGGCACGGCCGTAGCCCGGGTTGTCGGGATTGGCCAGGAAGCCATCGGCCCCTGCAGCCAACTGCTCCACCGGTTCACCTGGATGGTGGTCGTTCACCACCACCGCGTAACCCACCTGAGGCGGCAACTCCGCCAGGCAGGCCTGCAGTTGCTCCACTTCCTGCAGCGATGGGTGATAGGCCACAAGCAACAGCAGCAACTGCCGTTCCTCAATGCGTTGAACCGCGGCCACCGGCGATGCGGCCAGCCGTTGGCTGGCCTGGATCCGCGCCAGCGGTTGCAGCCAGCGCCGCAGCAGTCCCCCCCACACCGCCAACACCACCCCAAGGATCAGCAGGCTGCTGGGCTGAACCCACACCGCTGTGGGCGGCGCATTCAGCAGCAAACCCGCCAGCACCGCCAGGCCAAAGGCGATGACTAGCACCAACAACCAACGCTGCACCAGCTGCCGGTAGGGCATCCACGGCCAGCGCAGGAAGGAATAGCCGCCGAAAAACCAGGCCACAAACAGAAATCCAATCCCGAAGACCAGAACATCTGTCTGAAGCACCAAGGCGGGGTTGAGCTGGCGCAACTCAGCTGCCAGTAGGCCCCCGGCGAGCATCCCCACCAAGTCCAGGCCCACGCTGAGTGCGAGCAGCGGCCAGCCGCGCCTCATCCGGCAGCCACAGCCTGCGCCGTTGCTTGGGTGCCGATGCGCTCGCCGCTGTAGCCAGCACGATCACGCACCTCCCCGCACCAATCGAGATGCTCGAGATACCAACGAACCGTGGCTTCCAGCCCCTGCTCAAAACTATGCCGCGGTTTCCAGCCCAGCTCGGTGGTGATCTTGGCCGCATCGATCGCATAGCGCCGGTCGTGGCCGGGGCGGTCGCCCACACGGGTGATCAATCGAGCATGAGGAGCACCCTGGGGCCGCAGCTGATCCATCAGCGCGCAGATCGTTTCCACCACATCGCGGTTGGTGCGCTCACTGGGGGAGCCGTGATCGCCTGCACCACCCACGCAATAGCTCTCCCCCAGCCGCCCCCGCGTGGCCGCCAGCAGCAGCGCCTCCACGTGGTCTTCCACATACAGCCAGTCGCGCACGTTGGCGCCGTCGCCATAGAGGGGAATCGGCTCGCCAGCCACGGCCTTGAGAATCACCACCGGAATTAGCTTCTCGGGAAACTGCCAGGGGCCGTAGTTGTTGGAGCAGTTGGTGAGCACCACCGGCAGGCCGTAGGTGTGGTGCCAGGCGCTCACAAGATGGTCGCTGGCGGCCTTGCTGGCCGAATAGGGGGAACGCGGGTCGTAGGGGGTGGTTTCTGAGAAACGGCCGGTTGCACCCAGGGATCCGAACACCTCATCGGTGCTGATGTGGTGGAAGCGGAAGCCCTCGCGCCGCTCCGCCGGCAGCTGCTCCCAATGGGCCCGCACCGCCTGCAGCAGGTTGAAGGTGCCGCTCACGTTGCTCTCGATGAACGCCGCAGGCCCATCGATCGAGCGATCGACGTGGCTCTCGGCTGCCAGGTGCATCACCAGGTCGGGATCGGCCTGGCGCACGGCTGCGGCTGTGGCATCGGCGTCGGTGAGGTCCACCCGCAGCAGCTGGTGGCGCTGAACCGCCTCGGGGCCCAGGCATTCGATGCCGGTGAGATCGCTGGCGTAACCCAGCTTGTCGAGATTGAACACCGTGGCGCTGGAATCGCGCAGCAACCGGCGCACCAGCGCCCCGCCAATGAAGCCGGCGCCGCCGGTAACCAGCACGCGGTTGATCCCTTCGGGCAGTAGTGAGGGCATGGGATCAATCAAGCTTTTATGAGGCTACCGGGGAACGTTGTTCCACAAACCATCCCCACGGAAGGGGGGCATGCCTACGGGCAAAACGCCTTTAACCTGACCTCATGGGCTTGATTTACGGCACCGTTCAGCTCTCCAACCCCTCGAGCCCCGAGCTGCAGGGATTGGAGGTGCGGGCCCTGGCCGATGGACACCGGCGCACGGTGCCCTACATGGGCCCCATTGAGGTGCTGCTGGGGGCCATCCCCATGGAAGCCATGGATCTCGTCCTGCGGCACAAGCTGCAGTAGACCTCCGTGAACCCGGAAAGCCCCAACATCCCGGTGAGCCTGGCCGCCGGCTGGGGCTGAGCTAAAAGCGTCCAAAATCTGTACAACCAAAATCTGTACAAGTTGTACAGATTTCATGACGCACCCAAACTGCTGATCGACCGCGCCAATGGCAGCACCGGCTCCTGGTTGGCGCCCCAGATCGCTGCCGCCGTAGCGACGGCCATAGAACAGCAAGCCCAGTGCAATCTTGTCCAGCACAGGCACCAGCTCAGCCCCTCCGAACGCAATGCCAGGCGAGTCCGAGATGTGATCTCAGTGCTTGAGGTGCTGATCGGGCCCATCGAGTGCCACAGAAGCCAATCTGATCAGCAAGGGAAAAGCGCCTTACAATTAAGATCGAAGCTGCCCATTGCAATGGTCGAACCCCCAACGCAAAGGCGCAAAAGATCGCGGTCCCTCACCGTCACCCGAAAAGGGCAGGTGACGCTGCGCAAGGATCTACTGGCCCATCTGGGCATTCAGCCTGGCCAGCGCATTGATGTGGAGGTGTTGCCTGGCGGCCGGCTGGAGCTGCACGCCGAGCAAGCCACCGGCAGCATCAACAGCTTCATCGGCCTGCTGGCAGGCCGCAGCAGCCACTGCGCCAGCCTGGAGGAGCTGAATCAGGCCGCCGCCGC
>NZ_JAGQCP010000052.1:0-15287 GCF_024346255.1 Cyanobium sp. BA5m-10
ACCCCGGTGTGTCCCGGACCGTTGAGCTGGAGGGCCTGCCGTGCGTGGTGCGCATCGGCCGTTTTGGTGCCTACCTGGAAACGAAGCGCGTCGCTGAAGACGGCAGCGAGGAGCTGCTCAAGGCCACGCTGCCTCAGGAGATCACCCCTGCCGATCTCGATGCGGAAAAGGCGGAGTTGATCCTGAGGCAAAAGGCGGATGGTCCTGAGTCTCTTGGTGATGACCCAGAAAGCGGAGAGCAGGTGTACTTGCTGTTTGGCCAGTACGGGCCGTATGTGCAGCGGGGCCAGGTGAGTGACGAGAACCCGAAACCGAAGCGAGCATCTCTGCCCAAGGGCGCCAAGCCCGAGGAGCTGAGCCTGGAGGATGCCATCGCGCTGTTGCGTCTACCGCGCCAACTTGGCGACCACCCGGAGGGTGGTCGGGTGGAGGCGGGTCTTGGTCGCTTTGGCCCCTATGTGGTGCATCACAAGGGGAAGGGTGAGAAGGACTACCGATCTCTTAAGGCAGAGGACGACGTACTGGTGGTTGGCCTTGAGCGAGCGGTGGAGCTGTTCGCCATGCCCAAGAAGGGGCGCGGGGGCCGCACGGCCCTCAAGGAGATCGGAGTCCCGGAGGGAGCGGAGGAGGCGATCCAACTGTTTGACGGTCCCTACGGGCTGTATGTAAAGCAGGGCAAGGTGAATGCTTCTTTGCCGGAGGGCACGACAGCCGACACGATCACGCTGGAGCAGGCGGTTGAGCTGCTGGCCGCAAAGGCCTCTAGTGGCAAAGCTGGGGGGAGGAAGCCTGGAGCGAAAAAGCCAGCAGCGAAAAAACCGGCAGCCAAGGCTCCTGCGGCAAAGAAAGCTCCCGCCACTACCAAGACCGGCCGCTTGCGGGCCAGTGCGGTGCGTGTGATCAGGGCGGCGGACAGCTGATGGCAGGCGCGGGCTGCGCCGCCGGCGCCCACTGGAGCTTGGCAAGGGGGTATGCCGGAGTTAGGATTGATTTGCTTTTTTCCATTCGATGGCCAGGGGTGTTGTCTCGATTCGACAGCGACTGTGGCTGTCGCTGGTTGCCCTGATTTCAGTCAGCTACGGGATATTGCTGGTGACAACGGAGGTTGTGATCCAGCGAGACCGCTTGCAGCGTCATGAGCGTCTTGTGATGGCTACAGCCGCTGCTATCAATGAGAACCTCGCGATCAGAGGCAATCAGGGAATCCCGGCGCTATCGAGGCTTGGTGAACAGGACCTTAGGGAAGTTCTCAATGAATTTTCAGCCACGCGCGTGCTTGTCTGGCTGAGTCGTCCATCTGCTCCGCCGGTTTTCCCCAATTCAGCGTCTGTGCAGGAGTTTTTCACCGATCCCAACAGGAATCAGCTGCTCATTGCGGCCGGCTTGAATGCACCCGGTATGCAGAAACCCCGCACGTTTACCTATAGAGGGGAGACCTACTTCACCTGCTCGATGCCCCTGGGGAATGGTCAGGGGGTGTTGCGCTTTTTGGAAGATGTGGGCATCAGTCCTGCCAGCCGGCAGGAAAACCTGATCATCTTGTTAGGGATCTGGTTGGTGTTGGTGTTGATCGCAACCCTGCTGATTAGACAGGTTACGGCTCTCGCCCTGAATCCTTTGCTGGGTCTCGAGCGGGTCATGGATGATCTCAGCCTGAGGCCATCGGGGGTGGTGGGTGGTGAGAGGGTTTTGACCGATGGGCAACCGCAGGAGCTCCATGGAATTGCAGCCTCTTACAACTCTCTGGCGGATCGTTTGCAGAAAGCCTGGACACAACAGAACTTGTTGATGCGCTCCATGAGTCACGAGTTGCTTACGCCGGTCACCCTGATCAGTAGCAACGCCCGTCGCCTCGCTCGTCTCGCTGGCGATCTTCCTGCTGATCAGAGTCGGCTGGTTGACTCTCTGCAGACAGAGGCTGGGCGCGTTAATAGTCTGGTGACCAGTCTTCTCGATCTTGCTCGAGGTGATTCCAATAACCTTTCGCTTCAGTCCACTCTTATAAATCCCTATCGGCTGTTGCAGCAAATCTATACGGATGTGCAGGTATTGCCTTGGGGAAGCCGCCTTCAATGGCAAGACCTTGACCAAGCTGATCCCGCTGTTAATGCCACCATCCATGCTGATGGTGAGCGACTGCGTCAATGTGTGCTCAATGCGTTAGAGAATGCCTCGAAGTATTCGCAGGCAGATCAGCCGATTTACATGTTGATTGACAGCACTCCTGAATTGGTGCGCATCAGGGTTGAAGATCGTGGTCCTGGCATCCCTGAGGCCGAGAGGGAATTGGTGTTTGAGCCCTTCTATCGATCGAAGCTCACCACAGGGGAAGAGGTTCGTGGCACCGGTGTTGGTCTTGCCATCGTCCGCCTGCTGATTGAAAGAATGGGTGGCAACGTGAAAATTGTGGATCAAGAACAGTCCGGCACCACTCTTCAGTTCGAGTTGCCGATTTGTCATGTCCAATCTTGATGATCGGATCCTGGAGCTTGCGCTCCAGACCAGCAACGAGCCAATGCTCATTATTGATGGCAAGCTCATTATCGCCTGGGCAAATTTCGCTGCCGTTAAAGAGCACTATCGGGCGACTGGCCGCGGTCTTGAGGAGTTTCTCGCCGATGTGCATCCAATGGCAGATTACTTTCAACCGCAACGTGCACTGAGACTCAGGCGGAAGATATCAACGTTACCGGTAGGTCAAGTGGCATGGAGGCTACCGCAGCAGGATCCTGATGAGGTTGGAGCGAGTAATATGCTGATTCGCTGGAAGCGCTTGTCTGAGGCATCGGATAAATACACTCTTATCACGATTCATCATTTCGCTAGACGGCGTACTGATCCAGGGCCGGCTGAACAATCTCTGCGTAGCCAACAGGTCTTCATGAACCAGCTCATTCATGAGGTGCGCACCCCCCTCGCTATTGCCCAGGCTAGTTTGCGCCGGGCCGGCATCAAGCTCGATAGTTCGCTTAGTGCGTCAGGAGAATACCTAAATATGGTTAGTCAGGAGCTTAAACGTATGCAGCGGCTCATTGATCATTTGAGCGTGCTCACCGATCTGGATGCTAAAAGCAATCGTTGGAAAATGCGGTCGGTCTTGGTTTGTCAGCAACTCAAAGATTGGCATCACCAGTTGCCAGAGGTCTCTCGAGCCCGAGTTGCGTTCTATTTGTCGGATGAGGTGGGAGGTAACTACATCTCAGTTGACCCGGAGGCTCTTAATCTTGTTCTGAACAATATCTTGGATAACGCACTCCGTTATAGCTCCCCAGATCTTGGCGTGGTTGTGCTTTTTGCTGCTCAAGATGGTTGTCTCAGGATTTGTGTGGCCGATTGGGGTGTTGGTATTCCTGAGACTAAGAAGGAAAGTGTTTTTGACCGATTTCATCGGCTAGAGGAGCACCGAGATCCAAGCCGTGCTGATGGTGCCGGGCTTGGTCTCGCCGTCTGTCGAGCTGTTTTGGGGGTCATGAACGGACAGATCACCCTCTTGCCATCATCTTCGGAACGATCACTTGAGGGTGAGCCGAAAACTGTGATGATGGCGCTTCTGCCGCTGCTTAGGATCAAGAAGGCGGATGATTTACCGGAGCTAGACCCCAGTATTCTCTTGATAGATGAGGCTCAGAGTGATAGCTGCAACAGAGTTTTGAATTACGTTCAAGCTCTCAAATGACCAACCAATCCAGGAGTGTTGGACGCTTAAGTCTCAAAGGTATTTGGATATAATCGTCTCGAGGTGTTCGAATAGATCTGGTTTGAGGATGTACTCTGTGGCTCCCTCAAGTTCTGCTTCTGTGCGCTTTTCATTATCACTTAGGGCCGTAAAAATAATCACTGGGCCTTCAAATCCGGCGCCTCTAATGCGACGAAGGCACTCGATGCCGTCCATCTGAGGCATCAGCAGGTCGAGCAGTACCAATGTAGGTGGATTTGTGTCCAGCTCATTAAGCAGATCGAAAGCATTGGTGTAACAGGTGGTCGCATAGCCGAGATCTATCAGTTCGTCTTCCAGCAGGCGTCTAATGCGCGGATCATCGTCCACCACGGCAACCTTGGCGTTCGCGCCAGTGCGAGTTGTGCCAACGGTATCCATTGGAAATTCATCATCAACAAACATTATCGCCGTTGGATGCTCGGATTGGCAAGTGTCTTCCGGAGCGATTTGGGCTCTTCTGTGCTGCGTGGAATACGTTCATGGCGCTTGCAGCTTGCAGGGATCGCCAGGCAGTAAGGATGGAGGCCTTGAATTAGGCTCACGGGTTGCCAATGCTGCTGGCCGCGCGCAGGCGCGAGCCCATTTGATAGAAAAAGCGATTTGAGCTTATGGAAATTTCACTCTACTATTGTCCATAATGGCGATATTGAAGCCCTGGAAATCATTTACGCTGGACTCACTTTGGATTCCCAGACCTATTACTAGGTTTTCTGAGGCTTTGTTTCGCGGGGGAGTTCGCCAAATAGGCGCTTGTAATTGGCTGCCATTCGCCCCGTGGGTTGGAGGCCGACTTGCTTGCACGCACTGCGGACATCCATTCGTTGCAGAAGTAGATCGCGAAAACGTATAAATCTCAATTCCTGCAGAAACTGAAGCGGTGACCGGTTCGTCACCGTTTGGAAGGAAACCTGCAGTGTGCGTGCTGAGATACAGCACGCTTTGCAGAGGTCCGCGAGGGTAATTGTTCCGGCCAGGTAATCCTCCATGAATGCCAGAGCAGCTTGCACATGGGCTGACTGGCTGGGCTCTGATGCATTGCCTGCAGCGGAGGAGCCTTTGGTGGTGCCCACCAGGCTTGCTATCAGTGAGAGGATTGAGGCTTCCAGAGGATCGATCAGCCTTGACTTTGCCGGACCTTCATCTTTATCGGCAAGGTCGAGTAGTTGCTGAGTGCAGGCAAGGATTAGAGTTTCGTGGCCGGGAATTGTTTCTTGGAGAGAGAGGAGGTCTGGGTCCTCAGTGCCGTGTAGCTCACATTCTCGCAAGAGGATCGTGGTTGGTACCTGCAACAGCAGTCCGCTGACCTGGTGCGAGATTATCTCGAGGTTGAGAACTTCGCCTGGAAGCAGGATGAAGGCCAGGCGTTTGGGAATCACCCTGATTTCCCGCTTTGCTGCTGCACCACGACATTGACCAGTTTCAGCGATGCAGATGGTGATGCTGTCGGCAGGGTTGCGGGCTAGGACCCTCCCGGCTTCCTCAATCTTGGCCTTGAGCAACCCAAGAGAGGAGCCTTTGAAGTCAACGCCGCAGAGGCTTGGAGTCTTCCCATTGGGCTTGAGGGGATCCACATGAGTTTTAATCGTTCCCAGCCACCGCTCCAAGGTGGCGTCAGTTGATATGTTCGGATTGACAGTCACGAACAAGCGCTAGTACGGACTAATGATGCGATGCTAACGGCTGGGCTCCTTTAGCGACAGATGCTGGTGCTGCTCCCTGCCCTCCTGCCCTCCTGTCCCACCTGGTAACCCCTCCTGGCAAGGGCCATCTGTTCGTCATGCGCGAAGGCAGTGTTCATATTGAGAGGTCTTCGAGCACCTGCCCGTTGGCCCGTGGAGGTCGTCCATAAGTTGAGTCATACCGGCGGTGATCCACTGCTGGCTCTGCCTCTCTTCACGTTTGGTGCCATGGCTCTCTGTTTCACCTACCGTCCTCAGACGAGGTCTTTTGTTTCGGCTGCAGCGCCCATGGAGCTGCAACAGCAGCCAGATGTGAGGCCGCCGCAACCAGCCCCGAACAGCGTTGCGCTTTCGAAACACCCAAGTGGCAAGTCACGCGCCTCGGCTCGCGGGGGTTCATGTGTCGATCTCCTGACAGCGTTCTGAAGCCTGCTGCTGATCCCAAGAAAAGCCTCAGGGCATGGAGCATCGGCTTGAGAATGGCCTTGGCTGCTTCGCTTGATTAATCAGCAGGGACAAGGCCAGCCAGTCGACAAGCCTCGGATTGCCAGCCAAAGCTGGATGAGGACCCCATGAACTTCAGTCTCTACCCTAGGAGATCCTGCTGGAGAGTTGAGCTTGATCGATGATTCCCAATATGCAATTGCTGCCAGTACACTCGACTGAGCGGACTCTCGTGGTGTGTGTCCACCAAATTATGGGAACTGCAAGGACCTAACGCTTATATCGACGATGCAATACCAGAATGCCTCACCTTCTGAACTTGGCGTTCGGGTTGACTTTAGTTCTGGCGAGTCATTAGTGCTGGAAATGGCTACAGCGGCGTCTGATCAGGTCGTTACTACCCCCGCCACGATTTCAACAGAGTCACCCGGAGCCAAGGTGTGGGTCTTGGATGACGATACGTCGTTGTGTCAGTTGCTGATGCGTCAGTTCAAGGCTTGTGGTTGGTTTCCCTTGGCCATTCACATAGCCACTGATTTTGACAGGCTTCTTGCAGATATTTATCCAGATCTTCTTGTGCTTGACCAGATGTTGCCCGACCAGACCGGCACCGAGATCCTCACAGGTCTGCGCAAGGCTGGCCATCATTTCCCTGTTCTGATGCTGTCTGCGCTCGGGGCTCCCGATGATCGCATTCACGGCTTGGAGGTCGGCGCCGACGACTACCTCAGCAAACCCTTCACAACCAAGGAGCTGATGCTGCGGATCGAACGGCTTCTGGGCTACGCCGGTCCTGGCTGGGCAGGGCTTGATCCCTCCCAGAATTGTTTTCAGATTGCCGAGGTGCTGTTCAATCCAGCAGAGCTCAGTTTGAGCTGCGGTGATGAGCTCCTTAGCCTCAGCCGCGGAGAGGCTGTCCTGCTGAGTAAATTCTGCCAATCTCCCAGTCTGATCCTCAGCCGAGAACAGTTGGCCCGTGGCAGTGGCAGTATCGTCGATGTCGGCTCCAGTCGCAGCCTCGACATGCGTGTGTCTAAGTTGCGTCGCCAACTCAACAGTTTATGGCCAGGTTTGGGGGATCAACTTGAATCTGTGCGAGGGCGCGGCTACAGGCTGATGGCTGAGATCCTCCGCCTGACACCAACCCATTGAGGCTGTATGGAGCGCTCCGCTCTTCAGTGCAGGCAACGGCAGGGGGCTCGTGACATCTGCGTCTGGTTTGTTTGGACCAACTCGCTGAGCGCCATCTTCCTTTTGATGGCCTGGTTCTATGGCGAAGCCCATCTGGTGCGTGGTGTGGCCGAGAATCTCACCCTCCGCCAGAAACTGCTTCCGCACCTCAGGCAGTTCGCTGGCACAGAGCGTGTGCCGGCAGCTGAATCGATTTTGACTGCATGAACAGCAATGACGAGCGGCAGCGCACCCTGTTGCGAGGCCTCATCCATGACATTCGTGGGCCGCTGGGTCGGATCAAGTTGCGCAGTGAACAACTGGCCGCTGGGTTGGTTCCTGTTGATGAGGTGATGGATGACGTGCTGAAGATGGATGCCGATGTAGATCAGCTCTGTGAACTCACCAACAAGCTGTATGCCTACGCCGATAGCCTGGCCGAGCAGCACGATCGCATTGATTTGGAGATCGCTGAGCTGTTAGGCCAGGTGGTTAACAGCTACAACAGTGACAACGTTCAGCTGGATGCCGAACGGAGGATCATGCGGATGAACCCGCTTGCGCTGAAACGGAGTCTCAACAATCTCATCGATAACGCCCTTGAGTACGGCCTGCCGCCGGTCTTGGTTTGCGCTAAGTCCGGCAAGGATGCTTTGATCATCAGCGTGGACGATCACGGCCATGGGCTTCAGCCAGCCAGCCAGTTGCTGATGCCACGCATGCCTGCATCCGGCGATCGCCACGAAACCAGTCACCGCGGCCTTGGTCTGGGCATCGTCGAGCAGTTCTGCCAAGCCCACGGTGGGTCCCTCGACCTGTTGCGTTCCGTCCATGGCGGGCTGAGAGCAGAGATGCATCTTCCCCTTCGGCCCTCAGCCTGAAGCGGTCCCGCTCAGCTGGCGAACCCGCGCCGCCACCAAGAGCGCCCCTGCTTGTAAATGGAATTACCTTCGTTGCGTCGTTGGCGCGCGTGGTTGTTCGTGGGTGGTCGTGTTGGGCGGGTTGGGATGTCCGCCTGGGTTGCTCTGCATAAGGTCGATTCGTGAGGGGTCCAGATCCCCGGACCTCAACTTCATTACCGCCACTCCCCTTCAATTCAAGGAATTAACCCATCATGGTCATGATGAATCGCGGTGATCTGGATTTCATTCTCAAGCAGATCCTGATCGCCGAAGCCGACTCCCGCGGCGAAGACCTGTCCACCTTCATCCCAGATACAACCCTGCCCTGGGGCCTGCGCCGCGTTGACGGCAGCAACAACAACCTGCGCCCCGGACGGGAAAACTTCGGCGCCGCCAACCAGCCTTTCCCCTCCCTGCTGCCTAAGCAGTTCCGTAACGAGGGCGACGACAGCATGTTGTTTGGCCCTCCTGGCACACCTGCCATCCCTGGCCAGACCCTGCTCACGAACAACAACTACGGCGTCAACGCCAAAAACAACCCCGCCATCACCCGTGGGATTCAGCCCGGCGATGTGGTGGATGCCGATCCACGCATCATCTCCAACCTGGTGGTGGATCAGAGCCTCCAGAACCCCGCCGCGATCTACCGCGGCCTGGTACTAGCCGG
This sequence comes from Cyanobium sp. BA5m-10, assembly GCF_024346255.1. Classification (NCBI taxonomy): domain Bacteria; kingdom Bacillati; phylum Cyanobacteriota; class Cyanophyceae; order Synechococcales; family Prochlorococcaceae; genus Cyanobium; species Cyanobium sp. BA5m-10. The sequence continues at coordinate 8,581 of NZ_JAGQCP010000052.1, forward strand.
CTCCACCGACCGCATGGCTGATCTGGCGGAGATCACCGTCGCGGTGGATGCGCTGGAAGTCGCCAAAGCAGGCACTGACGCCGCTGCGATTGCTGATGCAGAAGCTGCTCTGGGCATCGTGCTCAGCGCCAAGGGCATCAATGTGTTCGACACCCTGGGCGACCTCACCCGGGCCACGGTGGATCTGCCCAACGTGACCCCCGATGAAGGCCTCTCGCCGCCGTTCAACTCCTGGATGACGCTGTTCGGCCAGTTCTTCGACCACGGCCTCGACCTGCTCGATAAGGGTGGCAAAGGCACCGTCTATATGCCCCTCAAGCCGGATGACGAGCTGTACGTCCCTGGCAGCCCCACAAATTTCATGGCGCTGACCCGCTCCAATGTGGATGCGGACGGCAAAGCCATCAACAAAGTCACCTCCTGGGTGGATCAGAACCAGACCTACACCTCCGACGCTTCAGCCCAGGTGTTCCACCGCGAGTATGAGCTCGTGGATGGCAAGCCGCAGGCCACCGGTCATTTGCTGGAGGGTGCTGGCGGTGGCCTGGCCACCTGGGCGGATGTGAAGGCTCAGGCCCTCAATCTGCTGGGCATCGAGCTCAACGACATGAATGTGCACGCCATCCCGGAGGTGCTCGTTGATGCCTATGGCAACTTCATTGCCGGCGCCAATGGCTTCGTGAAGTTGGTTCGCTCCATCGATGCCAACGGTGTGGTCACGTCCGTAGAGGGCGATCCCACAGATCCCGTACGCACCGCCGATGGCTTCGTGTCCACCGGCCATGCCTTCCTCGACGACATCGCCCGCAACGCCAATCCCAGTGCCGGCAAGACAGCAGACGCGGATACCACCATCAGCTCGGCCACCGACCGGCAGCCTGCCACAACCTACGACAACGAACTACTCGATCGCCACTTCATCACCGGTGATGGTCGTGGCAACGAAAACTACGGTCTGACCAGCCTCCACTACATCTTCCATTCCGAGCACAACCGCCAGGTGGATCTGGTGAAGGGCCTGGTGTTGGCGGAAGCCATCGCCGACCCCGCTGCCAACCTGACCTTCCTGAATGAATGGCTGAATACTCCGATCAGCGCAGAGGGTCTGGCCACGGCCAGCGCGGCAAGCCTCGATTGGAACGGTGAGCGGCTATTCCAGGCTGGCAAGTTGCCCACCGAGATGCAGTATCAGCATCTGGTGTTCGAGGAATTCGGCCGCACGGTTCAGCCGATGCTCAACGTGTTCAACGGCTACCAAGCTGAGCTTGATGGATCGATCGTCAGCGAGTTCGCCGATGTGGTGTACCGCTTCGGCCACTCGATGATGGGCGAAAGCGTGGATCGCTTCGATCAGAACTTTAAGGTGATTGGCAGCAATGGCGTGCGCGGTCTGGATCAGGAACAGGTGAGCCTGTTCGAAGCCTTCCTGAACCCCGTGGAGTGGACCAAACTTGAGGGAGTAGACGGTGGCATGAGCCAGGCTGAGGCCGCTGCGGCCGTGGCCCGCGGGATGACCCGCCAGGTGGGTCAGGAGATCGATGAGTTCGTGGTGGGCGATCTCCGCAACCGCCTGGTGGGCGTTCCGCTCGACCTGGCTGTTCTCAACATCGCCCGTGGCCGCGAGCGCGGCGTGCCGTCGCTGAACAACGCCCGTGAGGAGTTCTTCCGCGGCTCCAACGATTCAGCGATCAAGCCCTACTCCAGCTGGTGCGACTTCTCGCTCAACCTGCGCAACCCGGCGTCGATCGTCAATGTGATCGCCGCCTACGGCTCCCACAGCTCCATCACCAGCGCCACCACCTCCGAAGCCAAGCGCGATGCCGCCTGGGATCTGGTGATGGGTAAGCCCGGCGATGCGGCCTTCAACGCTGACCGCCTCGCTTTCCTCAATGCCCGCGGCGCCTATGCAGGCGACCCCAACCTGGGCGGTCTCAATGAGGTTGATTTCTGGGTGGGTGGACTGCTCGAGAAGACGATGCCCTTCGGTGGCATGCTCGGCACCACCTTCAACTTCGTGTTCGAAGTGCAGATGGAGAAGCTGCAGGATACTGACCGCTTCTACTACCTAACTCGCCTCGCCAACCTGAACCTCACGGCTCAGTTGGAGAACAACAAGTTCGCCGAGATGATCCATCGCAACACACCTGTCGAGCACCTGCCTGGCAACGTGTTCAAGGCGATGGATTATCAGCTGGAAGTGGATCAGTCCCGCCAATTCAATCAAGGTCTAGGCCTTGATGATCCGCAGGGTGCAGTCAACGGCCTCGATCCTTTCATCGCCGCCATGACCGGCGACCAGAAGGTGCTGCGCGCTGACCTGGATGGAGATCTCGACAATGATCTGCTCCAGTTTGTTGGCGGCGAGCATGTGGTGCTTGGTGGCACCGATGAAGCCGACACCCTGATCGGTGGCGACGGCGACGACACCCTCTGGGGTGATGCCGGCGACGACAACCTCGAAGGTGGTATCGGCAACGACTTCATCTTCGGTGGCGATGGCAGCGATGTGATCACCGACACCTTCGGTGACGACGAAATTCGCTCCGACGCTGGTGACGACGTTGTTAACGGTGGCCCCGGCCTCAACCTGATCATCACCGACATCGGTAGCGATGTGGTGATTGGTGGTCCAGATGATGAGGAGTTCCTGCTCGGCCAGGGCAACGACTTCGCTGATGGTGGTGCCGGTGTTGAAGCGATTTTCGGTGGAGAGGGTAACGACTGGCTCGAGTCCGGTCTGGAAAACGGTCTGCTGCTGGGCGACAACGGCGACATCATTCAGGGTATTCCCACTAAGCGCAGTGTTAATAGCCCGGTTATTGGTCACGACGTGACATATAACACCGGTGGCAACATTGATCATGACGCCGAAACTGGCAACGACGTAATGGTGGGTGGCCTCGGCACCGATAAGTTCTTTGGCCAGCTCGGCTTCGACTGGGCAACCCATATGAATGATCCCTACGGCATCTATGCCGATATGGATGCTCAAACATTGATTGTTCCTCTGGCTGCCGGTTCCCCAGGCGCCTCGATGGACAAATATCAACTCACTGAGGCTGTCTCTGGTTCTGCTTACAACGACTACATTCGCGGTACCGGCACTACACCCATACAATTCAATGTTGATCACATCCTGCTTGACGCGGATGTCAACCTGATCAATGGCCTGGACGCACTCCTGGCTGGCGTTAATGAGGCTGGCGCCACTCGCTTCAGCACGGGTGAAATCCTGATCGGCGGCGGCGGCAGCGACCTGATCGAGGGCCGCGCCGGCGATGATCTGATCGAGGGCGACAGCGTCCTGGAGGTGGGGATCCAGGTGACTCCCACCACGGGATCTCCCTATCTCGTGAGCCGGCTCGCAGAGATTCAGCAGCGGCTGTTCAGCCGTGACATCCTGCCCAGCCAGCTCAGCATCTGGCGTGGGATCAAGAACAGCAGCAGCGCTTCTGACGTTGACGTTGTTCAGTTCAGTGGAAACCGCGCTGACTACACCATTGAGGGCTACAACGCCGCCACTGGTGTTGCCGCTGACCTCAATGCTGACGGTTGGGTTTCGATTACTGACAACCGGGTCAACCGCACCGATGGTGCGGACCGTGTGAAGGCGGTAGAGCGTGCGCTGTTCAGCGATGGCAGCATCAAGATCGCTCAGCATGCCAACCGCATGGCTGAAGGCCGCGTCTCCCTAACTGTCGACGGTTTCGCAGCCGTTGACGGCACGGTGACTGGGGCTGTTGGTCAAGTGCTCGTTGCCTCCTCCGAAGTCCTTCGGGACTGGGATGAGCGCTCCGCTACCAATCTCCTCTCTGCGGTTACCGCTCCTGTGGAGTACACCTGGCAGGTTGAGACGGCCCCAGGCTCAGGCATCTTTAGGGATATCCTGACCGCCTTCAACGTCACCACCTCGCCGCTTCGTGGTCCCTCCATGACGGTGACGGCTGCCGAAGCCGGCCTCGCCATTCGCGTGATGGGCCGCTTCACCGACGCCGCCGGCGCGATCGAAACCGCGTTCTCCAATGTCAGCAGCGTTAACCCCAACGATGCTCCCAGCGTGGTGACACCGATCAACGCTGCCGCTGCCATCACTGAGCTGGACCGCAACGCTCCGCTGGCCAACAACTTCACCCACACGGCTACCGGTTCCTTCGGAGTCGTTGATCCCGACTTCGCCAACATCCTGAGTGTCAGCGTCGTCAGCAGCACCAGCAACTTCCCTGGCCGCACCACCCCGATCGGCACCCTGGTGCCGACCATCACCGACAACACCAACGGCGACGGCACGGGCTCTGTGAGCTGGACCTACCAGGTCACCGATCTGGGCCTAAACCCTCTTGATGCAGGTGCAACGGCGACGGAGACCTTCGTGCTCCGCCTCAGCGACGGTGCCGGCGGGATCACCAACCAGGTGGTCACCCTGGTGCTCACTGGCACCGCTGATCCGGTGAACGCTGCTCCCAGCGCCACCGGCCTGGTGGTGAGCGACAGCACCCCCACCCAAACCCAGCAGGTCACGGTGCAGGGCCAGGACACCATCAGCGACCCCAACGGCATGCCTGCCAGCCCGGTGTTCACCTACCAGTGGCAGCAGCGCCTGGCCACCAGCACCGATGCCAACGCCTGGACCAACATCACCGGCGCCACCGGCGTGAACTTCACGCCCGGCAATGACCAGGTGAACAATGCCCTACGGGTCGCGGTGAGCTTCACCGACCGCGATGGCTTCGCCAACTCCCTGTTCACCACCGCCACCAATGGCACCGGTGACAGCATCACCGGCACCTTCTTTGCCAACACCCTCACCGGCACCGCCTATGCCGATAACCTCAGCGGCGGCGGAGGAAATGACACCGTCAACGGCAACGCCGGCAACGATGTCATCACCTGGGGTGTTGGCAACCCCATCTTCATCATCGCTCCGAACGGAGTCAGCGATGGCCGCGATGTGGTCGACGGTGGCCTCGGCACCCTCGACACCTTCGTGGTGAACGGCAACAGCCAGGCGGAGACCTACCGCGTCTATGCCCGCGCCAGCTTCCTGGCCGTCGCAGGCAATGGAACAGCTCCACTAAACGCCGGCACCGAGATCGTCATCACCCGCAACGGCACCAACAATGCCAGCGTGATCGCCGAACTGCGCGGTATTGAAGAGATCACCATCAACACCGGGGCCGGCAACGACACCGTGCTTGCTATCGGAAACTTCAATCCCACCAGCCTGGCCTTCAACACCATCACCGTCCAGGGGTCAGAAGACGACAACACTGTCGACATCTCGGCCCTCGAATCGGCCCACCGCATCCACTTCCTCACCCAGGGCGGCAACGATTACGTCGTCGGCAACCTTCGCCCGCAAGATGTCATCGACATCCCGACCGGTGCCAACCCAGACGACTACACCGCCACCGACAACAGTGACGGCACGGTGACCTTCTCCTCGCCGACCCACTCGGTGACGGTGACCACCGGCATGGACCAGCTTCCCCAGTTGGCGCCTGCTGTTGTTTATGAGCTGCCGGTGGCGAATCCAGGTACTGGCACGGCTGACGAAGATGAGGATGGCGGCACCACCCCTGGGGATCAAGCCGCCAACACCAACGAGGACGCCGAGGACGGCGACACCAATGAGGATGAGGCGCCCGAACCGACCGGCCCCGCGCTGCAGCTGGGTCTGAGCATCGTGAAGAACCCGGTGTTTGCCGGTGATTCCGAGACCGATATGGTGTTGCGCCGCTTCGGTACTGAGTTTGAGCAGGGCAGCAAGTTCTACCTGGCACTCACGGCAGCATCGCTGCGCAATGCATCGATCAACACGCTCGATCTGTCGGTGAACCTGGGCGAGACGTTCGGTGAGGTGTTTGAGCTGCTGCCAGCCGACTCCTCTGGAGCAGGACCCGCTATTCACTTCAACGACGCCATGGCGGTCCAACGCCGTGTGCAGGTGCTCAATGGTGAGAACGGTCCGACCATCCGCTTCGAGGGAGCCGGACTGGATGCACTGGCGAGCTCCGGTGCTGCCATTGCCGATACCACGGTTCTGGCTTACATCGAACTAGTGGCTCGCGGCGACATCGATGATCTGATCGAAGCTGCTCGGGTTGAGGATCAGTACGGCTTCATGAACGCTGAAACCTTCAGCGTGCCGATGCTGTTCACGGTGGATGCCAATGTGGATCATGTGGTGTTCAGCGATCTCGAATCGCTGCGCGACCTAGGCGGTGCTGATGTGCTGCTGAACCCTGAGCTGGAAGTCACGGCCCGTGCGGCCGAGGCGGTGCTGACCACGTCATCGATCTTCGATCTGGGCACTTACCGCGAGGTGGTGCAAGTTGGCGAGGGCTCTTACACCAACCTGGTGCGTAGCGGCGACACCATTCTCCAGGCGAGCAGCTGGCGCAACGATGGTGAATTCAGCTTCACCGACCTGCGGATCGAATCGATCAGCGATGCGGTGGCTGAGGTGAGTGCCAGCTTTAAGAGCACCGGCACCTCCGTGCCGCCCAGCCTGGGCTGGAGTGATCAGACTGGCCAGGGCGAGATGATGGAGGTGAGCACCAGCTTGCACATCATCGGTAAGGCCGGCAGCGTTGTGGACACCAGTGCGGTGGGCTACGCCCTGAGCGCCTATGGCAACTACGGGTGGAACACCACGCAGATGGAGCAGTTCCAGGTGAAGCATCTGGTGACCTACCAGGCCGACCTGA
>NZ_JAGQCP010000053.1:0-15022 GCF_024346255.1 Cyanobium sp. BA5m-10
GGGTTCATAATGGATAAACGGAGCTGCGCAATCAGCTTCCAGGCAGTCATCCCCTGCCTGCCACTGTTCACCCTCCGGAGAGGGTCACAGGACCTCCTGAGTTACACCACTCAGAGGGGCGCTACCCCTACTTGCAGAAGAGGGCAATAAGCAGGCCCTCGCCGCCAAGGCCGATGCCACCTGCTGGGTGATCGAGCATCTACGCGGTCAGGCCGCCTACCGCCAGCAGCAGGCCAAGCGGCTCACCGATCTGGCACGTAGTGATGCCGGCCGGGCTGATGCGTTGGAGGAATCGCTGATCTTTGTCCTCACCCAGCTCCAGCCAGCCGCTGCCCGCTTCTCCTTCCCCGATCACGAGCTCAGCAGCCGCAAGTCCTCAGCTGTCGTGATCGACGAAGAGCAGGCCCTCGATGCCGAGTGGCTCACCTTCTCCACCACAAGCAAACCCGACAAGAACGCCATCAAGGAAGCCCTCAAAGCCGGCCGTCAAATCACCGGCGCTCAGCTGCTCACCCGCCGCTCCTGGCGCATCCACTGACTGGAGGGGGGCAGAGCCCCCCGCGACATGGCCCGCTGCAGTGGCGGGCCCTTTCTTCCTGATCCGATTTCGCTCCTTTCTTCTTCTCGCTCCATCGCTTCCCATCGCCATGACCGTCGCCGCCCCTTCCGCCAATGGGTCCAGCACCAGCAGTCGTCCCGCCGCTCCTCTTCCGGCCCAGCGGCCGCCCTCCGCTCTGGAGGTGATCCGCTCTGCTGACCGGTCCGATATGGAGACGTCAGCAAACCCGCCATCAGCCGCGGCGCCGCAAGTCCTCCAGGCTCAACCCCTTGGCTTCTCCCCCGAGCAGCTCGCCGCCCTGGCCGCTCCGCTTGATCGGGCCAAAGTTCGTCAGCGGGAGCAGGGCCGCAGCCGCGTGAGCTATTTGGAGGGTTGGCAGGTAATCGCGGAAGCCAACCGCATCTTTGGCTTTGACGGCTGGCAGCGCCAAACCATCGCCGTTCGCTGCGTTGCACAGGCCGAACGAACCATCGGCAGAGATCAGAAACCCGGCTGGGGCGTCACCTACACCGCCCGCGTCCGCATCACCGTCACAGCCGGAGGCCATACACCCCTGATCCGCGAGGGCACCGGTGCCGGCCACGGCATCGACGCCGACCTGGGCCAGGCCCATGAGTCCGCCATCAAGGAGGCCGAGACCGATGCGATGAAAAGAGCGCTGATGACCTTTGGCAATCCGTTTGGTCTGGCGCTCTACGACAAGCAGCAGAGGGAGGTCACCAGTTCAGCCACTGCGGCCCCAATCGGCTCCCCCAGAACAAGGCCCGTAGAAGCTGCTCCCCAGCAGCAGCCCCAATCACCTGCACAGCAGGAACCTGATCCAAGCCTTGACCCGCTCGATCCAGGCACAATCCAGCAGATCCTCGCCACCGTTCGGGGCCTTCCACGCCCTGCTCTGGAGGGGTTCACCAAGGCCTTCCGCAAGCGGTTCCAGGTGCCGGAGGAGGCTGCTTCTATCGCCGATCGGATCTGCCAGCGGCGGCACCATGACTGGATCGAGACGTTTCTGGTGTCGCACCGATAGGTGCGCTCTGCAAATCAGCACCGATAGGTGCGCTCAGCAGAGCAGCACCAGCAGCTGGCCACCTGAATTGGAAGCAGCAGAAGCGACGCACGTCTTCTGCGCCAAAAAGGTATAGATTTTGAACTCTATGGACTTTGAGTTCGACCCGCTCAAGAGCAAGGCCAACCAGGCGAAGCACGGCATCGACTTCGTCGATGCCCAGGCTCTGTGGAACGATCCCGACCTGCTGGAAATCCCAGCCCGCACCACAGATGAGCCGCGGTTTCTCGTCATTGCTCAGATCCATGGCAAGCACTGGTCAGCTGTGATCACCCATCGCAGCCAGGCCATCCGCCTCATTTCTGTCCGTCGCTCCCGCCTGGAAGAGGTCCAGCTCTATGAACAGTTCTGAATTCGATCGTCGCTTCGACGCTGGTGACGCCGTGCTCGGCGCACTCGATCTCGACGCCGCTACTCGGCCCCGCCTGCAGCAGAAGCGCGTCAATGTGGATTTCCCCCTCTGGATGGTCGAGCAGCTCGATCGTGAGGCCACCCGTCTTGGCGTGACACGGCAGTCGATCATCAAAGTGTGGCTCGCTGAGCGACTGGAGCACCGCACTGAATCAAACCTGGGCACAGCCACCGTTCACTGAAGGGCCTCATCACCAAAGGCCGATCGGATCAGCCAGCGCCGCCATCACGAATGGATTGAGGCGTTTCTTGTGTCGCACCGATAGGTGCGCCCTACAGAACTACACCAAGCGGTTGCTTGATGCCGGTTCACTCTCCTGGTCGCGATAGGTCTGCCTACCTTCAGAGGAGGTCGCGGAATTGCTGGGGAGTTAAGCCGGCATCACGGGCAATGGCCCCCATGGTGATGGCGTTGATCGGGTCATGACGCGGGATCACCAGCCGGCGTTCTCCATTGCTCAAAATCAAGTGGCCGGACTCCCGCACAATGCGGTAGCCCAACTTCTGGAACACACGAACCGCATCCTTTTGGCTGATGCCGGGCAAGCGAGGTATTCAGATCGCCAGCTCAAGCGTCTCCACCTGCTTGATACCGGCTTCTTCTGCCTCCACCTCAAGCCAAAGGCCAATGGCCTCACGGATGCTGGTAAGAGCTTCTTCCCGGGTCTCGCCCTGGGAGTGGCAGCCAGGCAGATCCAGGCAACTCACCGACCAACCCTCGTCTGTCTCCAGTAAACGGATCCTGTACGACACCGCCGGTTCCTCGTTATTCCTTGAACCTAGCCAGATCCAGCCTCAGCGCTGCAACAACCAGCGCAGCAGCGACAGGCCAATGATCAGCCCGATGCCGATGTTCCAGAGCCAAGACGGACGCTCGGCCAACCGCTGCAGCCAGGCCGGCAGCTGATCACGCCACTGCTCCATTGCCAGCACCGCCAGCAGCAGCAGGACCAAGGGGATGCCGATGGCCAAAACGAGCTCGCGCAACGTCGGCCCTTATCCGCTGAGCGCACCGTATCGAGGGCGCAATGGGACGGCACCAAAGCCCGTCAATCGTGCTAGTACACGTGTACGAGTTCGGAGCTATTCATGGGTGCCCCTCTCCCCCGACCCGCAGCACTGAATGCCCGGCTTGATCTCCCGATCGAGGAGTGGCCCTACCTCGATGAGGCGGTGCTGCTCAAGACCCGGATCAGCAAGGTCTGCATGACCTGCCACTGGTTTCGGCATCACGCCGGGGTGAACTGCATCCCGGTGCTCACCTGTCAGCTGCACCAGGGTCTGATTGCCCATGGCGAGCACCTGACCAGCCGCTGTCAGTGCTGGACAGATGACCTGGTGCGCCAGAGAGGCTGGGCGCCGGAAGTGGCCTGAGTAGGCCATGCGCATCGGCGATCGCAACCGCCCACCGCTGTCTCCACAGGAGGGCTGGCTTAGCGATGGCCGCCAAGTGCTCCATTTCCAGCCCTGCCGCTACGACCGCTGGAGTCAGGTGTTGGAGGTGACTTTTGGAGAGGTGATGCCCAGCGGTGAACCACCGCTGCTTAAGCACCGCAGGGAGCTGATGCGAGATGAGGCGATCAAGCTCTGGGGCCAGAAGCGACAGGAGGGTTGGCAGGCGTGTCCGCCGCAGTGGATCCCGCAGAAGCCGCTGCGGGACTAAGTGGCGCCACCTCTTCCGGTCCCGCCAGCCAGCAGGGGGAGACTCGTGATCAACCTGTGCTCCTAAACCCCTTCTTGCCGTTCAGCACGGCCAAGGTGCTGAGCCTCAAGGCCACTGTGCTGCTGCTGCTCACCCTGCTGATCAAGGCGAGGGTACAGATCGTGGCCGGGTCGGCCATCGGAATCTTTCTGTTGCTTCTGCAGACGCTGGTGTTCCTGGCCATCAGCGGTGGCCTGGTGTTAGCGGCCGGCGGTGCAGCGATCTACGCCAAGCAGCGGCGCCGGACTGCTGCGGATTGAGGACGCACCATGGCCGTTGAAGTAGCCCTGGCGATGCTGCATCGGAATGGCCGCTGGCTAATGCAGCTGCGCGACGAGATCCCCACGATCGTCGCGCCTGGCTGCTGGGGACTGTTTGGCGGGCACCTCGATCCGGGCGAAACCCCGGAGCAGGCGCTGCGGCGGGAGCTGCTGGAGGAGATCAGCTGGCAACCCACGGTGGTGGAGCTGGTGATGGTTCATCACATCCACCGCCGCACGGCCCATGTGTTCCGAGCTGAGCTGTCGGTTCCGCTGGAGCAGTTGCAGCTTCTGGAAGGCCAGGACATGGCCCTGGTGAGCGCAGAGGACCTGCTGGCAGGTTCTATCTGGAGCAGGCGTCTGGGCAGCCATCGCCCTCTGGCCGATGGATTGCTGGAGGTGATGCAGCACGTGCTCACCGAGCAGACTTGAAACACAACAAAGCCCGGAGCTTTTGCCCCGGACATTTGCCTGCTCAGCCGTGTTGCCGCCTCAAGTGGGTCGGCCGCAGCTGCGTGGTCGTTTGCTCGTTACAAATCAGGTGATCGACACCGGTCTTCTCCGGCGGCAATGGGAGTTCAGGAAGGGGGCTTAACAGCTGACGCCAGGATGCGGCGGCACCTTCTTCAATTTGGCCCCAAGTGGCATCCCCCCTGCAGATCCGCCCCTACGAGCAGGCCGACTGGCCAGCGGTGTGGGCGCTGCTGGAGCCGGTGTTCCGCGCCGGTGAAACCTTTCCCCACGACCCCGCCATCAGCGAGGCAGAAGCCCAGCTGGCCTGGGTGGAGCAGAACCAGGCGGTGATGATCGCCGTGGATGGTGACGGGGCCGTGGTGGGCACCTATTACCTCAGGCCCAACTCCCTCTGCCTTGGTGCCCATGTAGCTAATGCCGGCTACGTGGTGGCTGAGCGCTGCCGGGGCAATGGAATCGGCAGTCGTCTCTGCCAGCACTCGCTGCAGGCGGCCCGGCGGCTTGGATTCCGGGCGATGCAGTTCAACCTGGTGGTGAGCACCAACACCGCAGGCATCCGCTGCTGGCAGCGCAACGGCTTTCAGGTCGTTGGCACCCTGCCGGGAGCGTTTCGCCACAGGCAGTCGGGCTACGTCGATGCCCTGGTGATGTTCCAGGGGCTAGTGGAGGGGCCTAACCCATGAAGGTGGTGCCGTTGCGGCTGCAGCCTGAAGACGATCTCCGTCAGGCGCTGGAAACCTGGATGGGCGAGCAGGAGGAGCAGGCCGGCTGTGTGATCAGCGCTATCGGCAGCCTCTCGGTGGTCCAGCTGCGCTTCGCGGGAGCGGCGGCGGCCACAACCATTCATGGCGAGCTGGAGATCCTCAGTCTCTCCGGCACCCTTTCGGCCGATGGCGCCCACCTCCACATCGCCATCGCTGACAGCAGCGGCGCCGTGATCGGCGGACATCTCTGCACCGGTTCCCTTGTACGCACCACCGCCGAGCTGGTGCTTGGCCTGCTGCCGGAGTGGCGATTCAGTCGGGAGCTGGATCCGGCCACCGGCTATGCCGAGCTGCGAATCAGTCCTCGGTCTCTGGGCTGAGGGGCGGCAGACGCCGCTCCACCTGCAGAAACACCAGCCAGGCCACGCCAGCACTAATGCCGCCGGTCCAGTCATTGCGCAGCAGCTCGATGATCGAAATCGTGCTGGCACCGATGCGCAGGCCCCTCAGCAGAAAGCGGCCCAGCTGCTCCATTCGGAAAGAAACTCCCACCGTCATCCACGCACCAGTAGCGACCGGATCAGCTGCTCAAGGCCCTCAACCCGCTGCAAGCAGCGCTGCTCCATCAGGTCCATCCGCTGCAGTAGCCGCTGCTCGAGTTGCGCGGCCTGGAGCCCCGCTCCACTGGCACCACGCTTGCCAGTCTTCCCAGGCCAGGAGCCGGTGCGAAAGGTCTGCTCCAGCTCAGCCCAGGTGGGCTTCTTGGGGGCAGGGCCCAGGCGCTGTTCTGCCCAGGTCTGGGCATCGGCCACCCGCCGGAACCGCTCTTTCAGGGCCGCAAGAGAGCACGCCTCTGGGGCAAGCAGGGCCTGGGGTGCGAGCGCGGGCGTGAGTGGCTGGTTCATGCCAGCCGCAGCGGCCGCAGGGCCAGTCAGCTCCTCCACCATCTGGCGCACGCTGGCGTTCTGTTCGCCCAGAGTGCGGAACAGCTCGGCGTCGCTTTTGGACAGCCGGGCCATCAGCTCGGCAAAGCGCTCGCTCAGTTCAGCCATTGCTGGAGGCTCCTCCGCGCAGCAGCGCGCGCATCTTGGCGATCAGTTCGGTGATGCGCAGGATGCTCCAGAAGCCTGCCTGCTCCTTGGCCTCATCAAGGTCGCTAAGCAAACGATCCAAGGCCTCTTGCTTGCCTTCAAAGAGCTCAAGCTCCCGATGCAGCTCCTGCGCCATGGAAAGCGCCTCGGCTTTTTCCTTACCGATGGCTACCAATCGCCCCTCGTAACCATGGAGGGTGGCCAGGAAGCGATCACGGGCCTCACGCAGCTCGCGCGAGCGGCGCTGCAGCTGGCCGCGGGCGCGAGCCAGCGAGGCATGGCTGTTGCGCATCGCGCTGTAGGTGTGCGCGATCTGCTCCGGAGAAAGGCCACTGAGATCGCGAGGAAAATCGCCGGTGGCACGGATTCCCTTGCACTCCGGCGCAGCAGCCACCAGGGCCGAGTCAGAGCTCGCCGGGAGATCATCCAAACCCTCTGGCGGATTCATGGCGGCTGGGTAAGGGACCCCAGCAAAAGCCACGGGAGGGTCGTAGGGCAACGCCAAACCAGCTATTCATGCGAGTTCCGCATAGTTGGCTCCTCTAGTAGTGGCGCTGGCAAGGCGCCGGACTGATGCTGTGGGCAGTGGCGGAAACGCCAACGCAACGTTGCTTGTCGATGGCCCAGCAGAACAACGGATGCGCCACCGGCTGCGGCACCTTGCTGGGCCTGGCGGCCCTGGGCTTTGTGCTCGCCTACTGGCAGGTCTTTCTGATCGCGGGGCTCTTGATCCTGGCCATCGTTGCCGTGGTCTATGCCCTGCTGCTGCAGAACCACCGGCAACTCCAGGCCTTGGTGGACGATGCGGATCGGCGCGTCCACCAGGCCCCCTGTCAGGTCAAGGAGAGCTTTGGCGTGATCCACTCGCTCAAGTTGGCCGGCGACCTGCAGGCCCTGCGGGTTGAGGTGATCTGCTGCACGCTCACCGCCAACGGCAAGACATTGGGCACCGAGGAAGTGTGTATCAGCCTCAGCCCACCGGCCGCGAGGCTGCAACTCCGCTCTGCCAGCGGTTTAGCCAACTGGCTGCGCGGCGGTGGCATCGCCCAGCTCACGGATCTCTCCGTGGAGTGCAAGGCCGTCAAGGCGGCGATGGAGTGCCTGCGAGAGCGGTCGTGGACCAACAAGGCCCTGGGCAAGATCGATGGGCTGCGCACCTCGCTGATCGACACCCTGGCCAAGGCCAAGGGCAATGAGCTACTGGAAGGAGCCATCCCCCAGCTACAGCAGGGCTTGGACGTCTTTAACGGGGAGCGAGAGAAGCTGCAGCAGGCCAACCGCAACGCCGGCGAGATGCTGCGCAAGCTCCACGACTTCCTCAGCGTGCCGGAAGGGATCCGGCCAATCCTCAACTTCGATTTCGATCAGCTGTTTGACCCCCAGCGCTTCTCTGACCTCGAGCAGTCGTTCTCCGAGGTGGTGGTGCTGAACGATGCCTTCCGCCAGCTCTCAGAAGATCGCCTGGCCTGAGCCGTCAGCTCAACCAGCCACTGGCCGTTGTCAGGCGAGAGGCTTCCTGTACCGCCTCGATGCAGCGTTGGGCCCGCCGCTTGGCGTCGTCCTGTCCCTGGGCTCGCAGCACATAGCTCTCCATCGCTTCCGGCGTTTCGATCAGAGCCAGCAGGCCAGCGGTTCGTGCAGCTAAGGAGCCAGCAGCAAGCAGGCGGCTCACCAAGCCCAGGTCCCAGAGCTGCTCCCCGGTGGAGCCGGGCGCAAAAAGCTCCTTGTGCAGCACCGCTAGCAGTGACTGCTTAAAGGCATCGAGCTGACCGGGCCTTAGCCGGCGGCTGTTGGGCAGGCCCGCCGCTTCCCCTGCAGGGATCACGGCTGCACGATCCGGCGTGTGCTCCACGCTCCAGCTCAGACCGGTGCCCGGCAGCCCCACTGTTGACCGGGTGCCGCCGCTGCGGTTTACCGGGATGTTGAACGAGGCGCCCCGCCCACCAAGGGAAATGGAGCTCAATCCACTCTTGCTGAAATTGAAGCGCAGCGGGCCCAGGCGGGTGGAGCGTCGAAAGCGGAAGCCCATGGCAATCAGCGGCTCTTGACGCAGTACCCACCAGATGAATACCAGCCCAGCGGGCATCCATTGCCGCTCTTTTGAATCGCTTCCCGCTCGTTACTGGGGCTGCTGAGGCAGTAGTTGCCAGAGGAATAAAAACCCAGCGGGCAGCCAGCACCACTTTTCTCAATGGCGCCGCGGGTGTTGCCCCCGGAGCTGGGCACGCAGTAGCCGCCAGAGCTGTAGTAGCCAAGCGGGCAGCCTCCAACCTTGGGCAGAGGGCGTACCGGCTGCTGGGCTAGGGCACTTCCTGCCGCCAAAGCTGCAATCGCGCAGGCAAGAAGCAGCTGATTGCGGCCCAGCGTCTTTTGAGACATAGATACAGATTGGCGCAGATCAGCCAGCTGCAACCAATTCATGCAGGAACCGCATGAAAAAGCTGCCGGTGCAAACTCCGGCAATGGCTAGAAAGTTTCTGATGGTTGTGGATGCGTTGGCGGCCTTGGCCTGGCCAAGCGAGGTAGTCGCTCAGGGCGTCAAGGCCACCTTGCTCTCCATCGGCGACGGCGACACGATCCGGGTGCGCCAGGCGGGCAAGGCCCTCACCGTGCGGTTGGCCTGCATCGATGCCCCCGAGACGGCCCAAAGCCCATACGGCCAGCAGGCCCGCATGCATTTGCAGCAGCGCCTACCGATCGGTAGGGAAGTAAGCCTCAGCATCAAAACCACCGATCGCTACGGCCGCAGCGTCGCTGAGGTGTTCAGCGGCGTGAACATCAATCTGGCGCTGGTGGAAGACGGTCAGGCCTTTGCCTACCGCCATTACCTGAGCGGCTGTGATGCCAAGGCCTATCTAGAAGCAGAAGAGCGTGCCAGTCGCGCCCGCCTAGGGATATAGCAGGTGCCGGGCGGCATCACCCGGCCGTGGGACTTCCGGCGAGGTCGCCGCTCAGCCGTTATTCCTGATGGCACAACACCAGGCGGCCGCCGTTACCGGTGCAGCGAGATCAGCTCCTATGCCCGCGCTCAAGAGCTGCTGCGCCAGGGGCACAGCTATCTAGATGGCAATGGCGATGGGGAGGCCTGTGCATCTCTGCGATAAGCAGCGATGCAAAGTGCCAACCCAGAGGCAGCATCTGCATATAAAACGTTGTACCTATGCGGTGTTGGCATTGAATCAGCTGTTATCAGCATTTTGCGGCACCTGAGGGTCTAGATGGGTGTCAACTAGCTGCTGACCATGCACTCCTCCATCTATCGACTTGCGGCGGGCACTGCTGCAGCAGCAGCAATCGGAATCTCCGCAACGCCAGGTGTGGCTGCGGTGTATCAGGCCCTCTGCACCGGTGGTTCGGAATGCACCGTCACCCTGGCTAATGGGCAAATCGGTACCCCTGGACTAGTCATCAAGAAAGATCAGGTGCTCTCTTGGTCCCAAGGTGGCTCAGGAAGCAAGACTGATGTCGGCATGGGCGTTGCCGGTGTCGTGCTCTTTGGCCTGCCAGGCCTGATTGGCTTTGCTGCCAAAAAGCACGACTACACCTTCTCGATCAACTACGTCGATGAAGCCGGCAATATTCATGCAACGGCAGTTGGCTTCAAGAACAATGTCCCAGCCAATCAGTTCATGATGGAAATTATGGGTATGACGGGATTGAGCGTCGGGGAGGTCAACAAGGATCTCCAGGGGCGTATTGACCAGATCAAGGCAGAGTCAGCAGAGAAAGCACGCATTGCATCCCTGGACTGCGCCCGTGCGCTCAAAACCTATAGCTGCAGCTGGAATGCCTATGTAGCAGCCAATCCAGCTGTCCAAATCTGGGCCAATAAATACCCCTCAATGGTTCCAGCAGAGAAGGCGCGGCTAAGAGCAATCGATTGATCCAGTGGAGCGTTCAGTACACCTCAAATACATCAGGGCTGGACAGTGGTGATCTGGCTGGTATCTTCCTAGAGGGGATATTGCTTTTTACTTATGTTTACCGGTCCTGAACTGCTCGCCTAAGTCAAGGAGCTAGGCGACGTCTCCAAGTCTGAGTTGGTGCGCGAATGCGGCTACTTGAGCACTAAAAAAGATGGCAGTGAGCGCCTCAACTTCACTGCGTTCTATGAGGCGCTGCTAAATGCCAAGGGAGTGAACCTTGGTACCGATAGCGCCGGCCGGAGCACTGGCAAGGGCGGCCGCAAGCTGAGCTACACCACCAAGATCCAGTTCAACGGCAATCTGTTGGTGGGCAAGGCCTACACCGCCATGCTCGACCTCAAGCCAGGCGATGAGTTCGAGATCAAGCTGGGCCGTAAGCAGATCAAGTTGATTCCTTTGGGAAGCGCAGAAGAGGAGTGAGCAGCGGCTAAGCGGCTGCTAGTGAGCATTTGTTGCGCGCATGCAGCGCCAGCTGTGATCTCTTGCACAGTGAAAGCAGGCGCCAGAGAGTTAGGTGCCGGCATGAGCGCCTGCACTCCCTTGCCCGGCCGCTCCAGAGAATCCCCCGCTCACCCCGGGGGTTTTCTGTTGCTGACCATTTGAGCAGCTCTGTGCAGCCTCTTGGTCTGCCAGTTCCGTCAGCGCGGCAACGGGCAAAGCAAAGGACCCGGCATATGGCAGGTGCGCCAGCCCCCCTTAGTGGTGGATACCTCCACGCCGATCAGTGCAGCGGGGTGGTTGCTTTCAGTGATTGCTTCTACCCAGGCAATGGCATCAGCTATCGCGTCATCAAGGCTGCTGTACTGCGTGTCGAGCTCACGGTGCGGCTCGCAGCCACCATCAATCAGGCGGTAGCAACGCTCTGCCCCTTGGCTAGTTGAAATCTGCATCCGTTCTCTTTCAGTTCTGCCGGCCGCAACTAGCGGTGCGACCCACCTCATCACCATGCCCAGCCAGCAAACCACTTGGCTGTATCGAGGGGAACACTTTGATCAGTCGTTACAGCCAGCCCCGATAAGGGATGCCTGCGTGCACTGGCCTTAGAGCGAGCAGAGCCGAACTGGGGGCTAGCGCCATTACGGCGGCGTCTTACCCAGCTGCCCTGGCGGATTAGGCGGCTATCGGCACCATTGGCCTGCTGTTGGGGGAGCGGCCATTTCAAGGGTGGGGCCGCCACCTTGAACGCGAGCTATCTGAGGCCCCCTTTGGGGTCTCTCGGCCCCTTTCATCACTCACTGGCAGAGCCCGGTTGGTGGATCAGCAGCCTCTGCGGACGATCAGCTCGACGTGATCGACCAGCTCCACAGCCCGCTGTTGCCAGTTCCTGCGGTCCAGCTCCATCGGCTCTGGTTCAGCGTCGTATCGGAACTGGACGGCAAAGACGGTGAACGCTTCTAAAGCCAGAAAGCGCTCGACATCCCCGCCCGCATCCGCGACCCGTTCCAGCAAGGCCGTGAGGTTATGGATCAGCGGTGGCTCCTCGCCAAGGCTGAACAACCAGGCCTTCAGGGCCTTTTCCACGGCCTGCTGAATCTGAAAGCCCCAGCTGGATTCATCGATGGACGGGATCTGCAGAACCTCTGCTGCCTTGAGATCGCGGCGAGCGATCCGCAGCAGGGCCTGGGCCTCAGGGTTGGCCATACAGCAGCCGTCCTTCTCGGTAGGCCCTCGCGATCACGTGGCTGAGCCAATTCCGCCGTTCTGCTACCTGGCTCTGTGAATAGAGCAGGAGGTCAATGGGGATTCGGTGGTGCGCGAGCCGGCGCCAGAGCTTGCCGAGGGTGTCAAAGCGGTTGTGCTGCAGCAACCAGCTGTCGCTGGCGGTGATCAGCAGATCGATGTCGGAATCCGCGTGCGCATCGCCCCGGGCATGGGAGCCAAACAACCGCACTTCAGCGCCAGGAATCTCAGCCCGGATTTCAGCCGCCATCTGCTGCAGCTGGGTTTCGTTGATCGTGGCGGCTGGAGCTGTGGTCATGGCAATACCTAGACCCTAAGGATGCCGCGGTCTTTGCGAAAAACACAAGTCTCAGCTCCAATGCTGATCGACCTAGCCATAACAACAGGCAGCTTCTGGTCTCCTGCTAACGGCTCCCCTCCACCCACTCGCGCCTGCTCGAGGTTTCTGGGCTTCATCACAACCAGCTGCGGTAACGGCTGCGCTGGCGTCTGGCCGCTGTTCGTGCAGCAGCAGTGCCGAACTGGGGGCTGCTGCCGTCCTTGCGGCGACGCACCCAGACCCCTTTGCGGATCAGTCGACTGTCTGCGGCATTGGCCTGGCGGGCTGAGAGGAGGGTGCCGTACCCCGCCTTATGGCGGGCATGGGCTCTAGTGCGGGCCTGAGCAGCTGTGGCAGCCGGCACCACGGTGGCTGTCGAGCGGCGGCTCCAGAACACCAGGTTGTAGCGGCTGACCATTTGCTGAACGGCTGTGCTCAGCGACGTGGGCTGCGGCCGTTGGTGACAAAGCCAGCGCGGTAGAGCTCACTGGCACTCATCGCCTGGGGGTTGAGCACCTCGCCAAACCCACCGCCAGCTACCGCACCAGCTCCCAACCCGGTTGCGTTGCCCAGTCCGCCGGCGCCGATGGCACCCGTACCAATGGCACCACGCTGTTGAAACAGGAAGCCGTAGACGGGGTGGATACGCAGCTGATCAAGGAAGTCAGCGGTGCTTAGTGGCCGCCCGTCATCACCCAGCAACGGCTGGCCCTGGCTGTCGAGAGGTTCGAGCACATCACTTCCGTCCTTGCCGGCACTGAGACGAAAGCTCTCCCCTAGCTGACCCTTAAAGACATCAAAGAAGGTGCCGCGCCCGTCGCCGCCGGTTCGGCCTTCTGCTTCTGAGAAAGCCCTCTCCAGCAGCCGTTCCTTGCGCAAGGCCAGCACAAGGGCTTGCGCACCATCGCGCTCAGCAGCCACGGTTGCCACCTTCTTGGCGGAGGCTTCTTCCATCTGCCGTTCGCGCAGCTCCACCTGCTGCTCCAGCAGTTGCTTCTGCCGTTCTGCCTCCTGCAGGCGGGAGTATTCCTCAGGGTTGATCTCAGAGAAGCGGGTCAGCTGCTGACGCACCCCCCTCAGCTCTTTTTCAAGGTTGTTGCTGCGTCGCCGTTCAGCCTTAAGGGCTTCTCCCAGGCCGCTGCCCGCCTTGCTCTCGGTGGTGCTGGTCTCGCCTGCATCAGCAAGAGCAATTCTGACCTGGCGTTCATCGGGCGGATAGTCGCCAGTGGTGGTGCTTTCCAGTTCAGCAGTGTCATGAAAGTGCTGCTCGAGCATCTCGCTGCTCTCGTCGCTGACCCTAGAGCTGTTGTGCGTTGCGGTTGTGGCCATGACCCGTCTCGGCTGTCAGTGGGATGGCAGCCCATCGCGGCGCTGCTGTTACCTGTTGCCGAGGGGGGCCTGTTTCGGGCAAGCCGCCTTAGCCTCAGGACATGGGCAGCGTTCAAGACATAGAAGCTGCCGTCGAGCAGCTGGATCCCGAGCAACGGGCCCAGTTCCGCGCCTGGTTCGAAGCCTTTGATGCCCGTGAATGGGATCTGCAAATCGAGCAAGACCTAGGAACTGGTCGGCTGGACTGGCTGGCTGAGGAAGCCCTTGGCGATCTGGCTGCCGAGCGCTGCAGCGATCGGTGAAGCATCGCGCCAGTCCTCGCTTCTGGTCCTCCTAGGAAGCTCTCCCCGTCGCTGTGCAAGAGCTCGCTGACCGGACCTACAAGCAGCTCCTCAAGAAGGGCTGACGCTCCCTCTTGGCGAGGCCAATAGGTCGTTGGCTCAAGAGGGTTGCCGACTACGTGCCTCCAAGCTGCGAATGGCGTCCAAAACACCGGGCAAGGCTTCCTGGTAGATCAGCAGCAGCTGCTCAGCATCCAAATCGAAGTACTGGTGCGCAATGACATCGCGGAATCCCATGGCGCCCTTCCAATCGATCTCAGGGAAGCTGGCCGCCAGAAGTCCTGGGCGGAGTTTCTCTAATCGCTTTAGAGCTTCCCCGACTGCCAAGAACTGCATGCAGATCACATCGAGTAGGTCCTGGCCTGTCGCAGTGGCGTCAGCAGTAAAAGCAGATCACCACTCACGCGCTGATGCCTTCTTTGAGGATCGCCGCTCGTAGCGCCGGGTTCATGCGCTCTCGCAAGCGCACTAGGTCAATAGGGCGCTGCAGCAGCTGCTCCAGCTCTTCTTTGAGGTGCACCGTCGCGAAGGGTGTGAGCGGGTCAAGTTCCACCCAGACATCCACATCACTCTTAGCGGTGGCTTGGTTGCGAACCGTTGAGCCAAACAGGCCGATGCGTTGCAGCTGATAACGCTGCCGCCACTCGCTCTGGCGGCCGCGCAGAAGCGAAAGGAGCGCCTGAAGGTCGAGTGCTGGTTGCGCGATCGAGCTGGTCATGGAACCAGTTGCATCCAGCCAGTATCGACTAGTTCGGCCGCGCAGTCAGCTCTGCTGCCCCCTAAGGCCCTAGCTAGCAAGTCTTTCGGGAAAATCGATCCTGAAAGTGGTGGCCATGAGAGTCATCAGGCAACCGCAGATATCAGCAACATGCCCAACTACTTGGCGTCAGTGGTGTTGTTGAAGTGGGCGAGGTAGAGAGGAAATTCGTGGGCTCCCATCGTCTACGGCGACCACCTGATCACTCATCCCCTGCGATTTCATGTTGCTGGCAGCGGCTGCAGAGTCCGTGGATTTCAAAGGTGTGGAACAGCGGCTTGAAACCCTGCAGCAAAACCGCACCCAGCCCCAGGCTGCCACTGCTGATCGGGCAAATCGGGAGCGCTTGGATATGACCGCACTGCACACAGGTGAGATGGTGTTCATCTCGATCCACCGGCGCATA
>NZ_JAGQCP010000054.1:0-14842 GCF_024346255.1 Cyanobium sp. BA5m-10
TCGAGGGCATAGCTGCCATCGCGGTTGCGGCTGGCAGCCGAGAGCCGATCGGTGCGCAGCTCCCGTGGCACACCACCGCAGGCGGCCAGGGCGTTCTGGAGGCCTTCCGAGAGTGCGACAAAGCTCTCACCGCCATGGATCACCTGGCCGTAAGCCCAACCGCTCCAGGCCAGGCGGTAGTGGAACAGCAGGTGCTCAAACGGTTCTCCCCGCAGGGTGATCTCCACTCGTTTGACCTTGGTGAAGTCACAGAAGCCGATCTCGCCGGGTTGATACGCCAGCGGGAACATCACCTCAGGTGCCGGGCCATGCAGGGCCTTCCAGTGCTGCACTCGCCGTTGCAGGGTGCGCTTGAGCGAACTCCAGTCCTGATCTGGCTTTTGCTCCTGCAGGTGCTCGAGCAAGGTGGTGGGTGTCAGGGCCGGATGGCGCTCCAGAAGCGGGCGTACCAGCGGATCCCAGACCTCAGCCAACGGGTCTGGTCGCCGCCGACCACGGGGTTTGGCGGCTTTGGGTTGCAGGCGGCCTGAATCAATCCGGTGAGCACTGCTCACCGAAATGCCCGCCGCCGCCGCAGCCACCTCCTGGCGGCTGCCGGCTCGTCGTTTGGACATGTACAGCGCAATCTGTTGAACGGTGAGAGGAGCAGGCATGGCCCGGTGCCCTGCGCATGGCAACCGGATTCAGCTGAACTCCTCCAGAGCGGTCAACCTGTTTGGCGCGACCCCTCAACCAGATTGTCGTTGGATA
This sequence comes from Cyanobium sp. BA5m-10, assembly GCF_024346255.1. Classification (NCBI taxonomy): domain Bacteria; kingdom Bacillati; phylum Cyanobacteriota; class Cyanophyceae; order Synechococcales; family Prochlorococcaceae; genus Cyanobium; species Cyanobium sp. BA5m-10. The sequence goes on from NZ_JAGQCP010000054.1 coordinate 751, forward strand.
GCGGCTTTGTGCTGATGGGGTTGCTGCACCCAGACGCCAGGGGGGAAGACCGAGACAACCCACCTGGTCGCTCTCAGGGCCAATCTCAGGCCAAATCGTTGACCCGGCCGAAGGAGCTAGAGATCGAGGTGCTCTGGGCGGCCCGCCATCGCTTTGGCCTGCCCGAGACGGTGCGCTTTTTGCTGGCTTCCCTGGCGGCTTTGCAGCAGCAGGGGCTCAAGCCCGATGCGGTGCTGATTGAGGACGCGGCAAACGGGCCGGCGGTGCTGCAGCTGCTGCGGCGCAAGGTGCCGGGCCTGCTGCCAATCACGGCCCGGGGCAGCAAGGAATCACGGGCCCATGCGGTGGCACCGCTTCTAGAGGCGGGCCAGGTGCGCTTTCACCACCGGGCCGCTCCCTTGATGGAGGAATTGCCGCGCTTCCCGAAGGGCAGCAAGGACTTGGTGGATGCCTTTGGCCATGGGGCCCTGTGGCTGGAGGCGCGCTACTGGCGCGGCCTGGGCCTGAAGCAGGGGCCGATGCCCTTATTGCTGTCCCGCTGATGGAAGCGATCCAGCTGGTATTGGCCTTTCAAACCGATGTCCAGGTCCGTCAAAGGCCCGGGGGCGATAGGGGACGGTGCCATACCCCCGGCACTCGCTGCGGTTCCACGGCGTGTTCCGGCGCAGCGCCTGCCCGGCCATGCCCCAGGCCCCATGAGCATCCACAAGCGCCTCAACCGAGGCCAAGGCGCCAAAGGCCAGTCCATCCCCATGCCGCCGCCCATGCCCTGGCGCTGGCCCATGGGGATTTGGCCGACAGGATCGCCGGCAACTTCGCAAGGCGCACCAGCCACCCCTTTGATGACCTGCGCCAGCTGGCGATGATCGGGCTGCTCAAGGCCGCGTTGCGCTTCGACGGCAGCGGCGGGCGGCAGTTCCGGCCCTACGGGCGCACCTTTGCCAACGGCGAGATCACCCGTTATTTGCGCGATCACGGCTATGCGATCAAGGTGCCGCCGACCTGGCGGGATCTCTATGCCAGTGGGCAGAAACTGCTGCGGCAGGGGGTTGATGCTGCGGCGGTGCCTGGGAGGTTGGGGATTAGGGCGGAGCGCTGGCGGGAGATTTGTGGGGCCTGCAGTGTGCGGGTGGTGGCGTTGGGGGTGGAGGAATTGGGGATTGATTAACGCCAAGGTTATCCGGCAAAATGCGAGGCATTTTTGTCCGCGTTGTACTTACTATTAGGCTGGTGCGTGAAGGACAGGCATTGGAGAAGACTCTGAGCAGCCTTTAGACTCTAACGCTTATGCTGTCACTAGACCGACAACACAATGCCGGTACGCGTCTCTTCCATTTCAAATAGAAGGATCAGAAGGTCGCCTCCATTGATTTTTTCTAGGAGTGGACTTGATAAATCGTCACTCGGTAAATGAGTAATTCCCTGCCATGAAACTGGTTGTCTTTTGGGGCTGTCAAATACGGTTCCGTTGTGAGATGCTGCATTGCGCACGGCCCATGACATTTGCCAAGCATCAGGCCATGTATGGCGTCCAGATGGAAATTTACGTTCAATTTCGTCCTTGTGCGCTTCGTGATAGCTCACGATGAAAGGCTTAAAGATTGCGTTGACAAACTTTTGAAATCCGGCAATTTCGTGCGTAAAATTTTGCTCTGCTTGCTTATCGGAAATGACCGTGAGGTCGAACTGATCCTGCTCAAGGTTCTTAATCGCAGCTTGTATTGGTCCAAATAAGGGCAAGCGGACTTCAGAAACTAGATGCTTAGCTTCTATAGTCAAGTAGTCGCCGGAGGCGTACTCTGCTTTGTTGTTGAGCAGGTATTCTGTGGAAACGGCAACTCCTTGCAGAGCGATCATAAGCGTGCACAACTCGTCATAGAAGCCAGTCTGCTTGGTAATGCGATATGTGGTTTGGAGTCGCATTTTTTTGTGGGACTGTAGCACAACGGTAGTTCGTATTTACGAAAAGCCTTGCGATCAAGATCAGAAGCTGCCGATACTTTGGCATAGGCGGTCCCATTCGCTCCCGTCTTCTGAATCTGGATGTTAGCGCTCATCTGACGATGACGAGCTCGCAGCCAAAGAAGTTCAGTGCCAAGTATCCGATGGACTCGACAGGATCCCGCTCATCGGCGATGCGGCGAGCGCTGGCGCCATCCACGATCTCCGCCCAGTTCGAATCGATTTCAGATCTTTTCTCTATCGCAGACAACATTTTTTTGGACAGTGCAACGATGTCGTCGCGACCAATTGGTCGTGGCTCCAACTGTTGAAGTGCGGTCCGAAGCCCTTCACGAATGCTTGTACGAACTACCTTTCTCGGATCTTCTGAGCAACGAAAGCCATGGGAGGACGCTTTCTTGAAGACCACGTAGTGCTCGTCTTTGCTAGGGAGCGGACCAATATCGGAAGGCTTAAAGGCGGCCGAGTTAGCTATCACTGAGCTTGAGAGGTAGAAGCTGTTAAGCTCAACAGGGCGATGGAACTCTGGCGCAATGTAGAAAACAATCTCGCCAGAATTTTCGAGGTCGAGCAGAAGCTGATGCTGGCATGAGTGCTTTAGCGGCCTTATATGCATTCGATGGAATGGAACAGTAAGCAAGCCAGACTGGTGCTCTTTGGCGCTAGTTCTCTCGAGGTAGTCGCTCAGCTTAAACTGAAGAAAAACAGGGTTCCCCAAAATAGGAATCTTGACGTCGTATCCCCCGCCCTTTTTCCCTTCCTCATACAGCGATGGGAAGGTGGGAGCTCCAACCACGATCGCTTTGTGTTTCGAGACGAGTTCCTCTGTAACAGCATATCCGTAAGAGAACTCAGAGATGTCCGGTTTCATTTGCGGCCTGACATGAGTGCTAACTCTTTAATGGACGGTTCCGAGAATCAGAGCCTGCCGGCCGTTCCCGTCCGAGAAACACTGAGGCATCCAGTGGGCCATGTCCTGCAAATCCTTGTCCTGCAACGGGTCGTCCAGAACGCTAGACCAAGCTAGCCATGGTTCACGGGTCCAAGAACTAACTGGTCGGCCGGTTACTGAATGTCGGCTGTGCTTCGTACCCCGAGCGGACCGCGGTTAAGCACATGCGTGTAGATCATGGTGGTGCTCACATCCTTGTGGCCGAGTAGCTCATGGATCGTGCGCATGACCTTGCCCTTCTCCAGCAATGTACGTGGCAAAGGATTGGCGGAAGATGCTGCAGGGCGCCGTTTAGTTGATTCGTGTTTCCTATATAGCTGCACGCTCTGCTCGCTGCATGAGATTTTCAGTGAAATAAGAGCTTTCTGATCGATGTTCCACCGACTTGGCGATATGTCTATGCCAGTGGGCAGAAACTGCTGCGACAAGTGATAGATGCTGCGGAGGTGGCGTGGTAGCTGGTGATTAGGGCCGAGCTCTGGCAGGAGGTTTGTGAGGCCTGCAGTGTGTGGATATGCCGTATGGGCAGTAAGATGTATTAGTGGAAAGGATATGCCTAATGCTTTTATCAAAAGTCGTCATTGACACTTTAGTGTTGAAAATGCATGCGAAAACCTTCCAAGCTAAATTTTCGTAAATCCTTGCTTAGGATATGGAATACATGAGTTAGAGGTGCCTATCAAAAAGACGATGCATTTTGGAGGTCTTTAATCTATTATCTCGGTAAATATTTGTGAATGTAATCCATTAATGGAAGCAAGTGTTGACAAAGGACTAGTTGTTAAGATGTATGGAAGCAAAGACCATGTTGTCAAGTTGTCAACAAAAGGATTCTAATACATCCATGGCTTATGGTTATAAGATACCTCGGGAAATCCCAATTGCTCTTCGATAACCAGGGTGAGACTCTATCCCAAGCCTGAGCTTTCCACATCCGGAAGTCTCACGAAATGCTTTTGCGCAGACGCATTAAAGAACTTACGCCTCTTTTAGGCACTTTGTTTTAGACCCATCGAATTCAGCACATATTTTCTTGTACTTATTGTAATAACTTGTCAGAGCCTTGAGTTCATTGAACTCCGATCTTGCAATATTGTTGGGACATGACTTGAGTGTGTACTCAAATATTTTCATGAGGTAGTATTTTTTTGTATTTTCGTCGAGATTGTTGAATCTCATGTAGTCCTGAGCAGCCCTTAAATTATAATATGGATTACTATTTGACATGAGCATCATGGGAACTAGGCCAAACGATTGTGCAATGGATGCCCCTCCACCGGTCATTCTGCAGATTTGACCAACGGCCCAGTTTGAATAAACAACACCCGGCGTATCATCATACTGAGCAAGGGCAGATAAGTTAAACATGCTTATCAACCCAATGACAAACAATGAACGACGTCCAGCTTTTCTCATTACAGAAAGGCCCATCAAATAAAGGTAAAGCATAACACATGCAAGGAGGTTAGCCATTTTGTTGTAATCCTTTATCTCGTCGCGGCCGTTTTCCGTTAGGGCGTTGGTGTTCATAGAGCGTTAATTGAGTAACGCCAAGACTGAGAAGTTAGATTGAGCCCTGGTAACTATGGAAAGATTAGTTCCTGACTTCTGAATCTTGATGCTGGGCATGTCGCTCATTGCTAGTGATGATAATTAGAGCTGCTTAACTCACATGAATCTTGCTCGCTGTGATGGCCTTAAAAAAATGCGAATAACTTTGAACTTATCTGCAGCGATATATTGCAAATTAATGGGATTAAAGAGCTGACATGCCAATTTACACTGTGAAGGCACCTCTAGAGCTACCAGCAATTATCCCAAAAGCTGAAGAAAAATGTTTTAAATTTACAACGTCGTACGAGTTAGCTGAAATCCGCATCAGTTCATTCATGATAAGGAATTAGCACCTATGAAAATTGGTTTTACCTCCATTGTGGAAACAGAATATACCACTTACGCCTGCGCCCTGCCTGATATTTAGTGGTGAAGCAATACGGCAATGGCCTTGCCCACTTGATATTAACGAATTATCTAGCATGGGCAAGTGCTATACTTTTTTCCTCTAAGCTGTAAGCGCAGGTCTTCAGCTCACACCTCAAGGGCTATGAAGCTATTCGATTCACCAGCAATTGCTATTGGCCAAAAGCTATCTAAGTACATTAAAAATTTTGCAGTTTATGGCGTTTTTGCTATAGGGGCTAGTGCGCAATCCCAAGAAATGTGCTACTACCCGGTCACGAAAGAATCCTTTGAATTTGCCATAGTTGATGTAACTGGTATTAATGATCCAGATCTTAGGGCTTTGCTCAAAGATAAGGAACCTGCAATTAATTGCCTTGCTGTACCAGGAGAGGCTCCTACATGCACAACGCCCTGGAATGGGAAAGTTTATATAGAACAATGTGAGAGGAATAGGATATGCATTCAGGGCATGCAGGATAGGGAAGGTCGTCAAATTGATTTTAGGAATCAATATGGCAATGGGATGTTGCAGTTTGAATACTTTAATAACAAAGAAAGGGCGATTGGGACTTATCGCTGCGGGCAGTTAGAGGGCTTAGGCGTTGTTATAGGACAATGGTACGCTACAACCCCAGAGCTTGTTGGAAATAGATTTGAGAGATTGACATATAAAATTGATGGTCAGAGTAGGATTTACAATGCTAAAAGGCAATGGAAGATAGTTTATGGATTACCAGTATCTGCAACAAGCGGGAGTAAGGGATCTTTCTAGCACTGCCTTTTGGGGAATCTCTTCGCAACGACAACGATTCGTGCAACCCTAGGGTCCTAAAATTTGAATTGAACAAATCTACCGATTTCTGTACACAAGTTGGTCGATTATTACTAATTTGTGGATGAATTTGCCCTGTTTCTTGCCCTGATTATTGTTTGGAAGGTACGCCATCCCTTTATGGCTTGTTAGGAGGAGTTGGCGACGCGATATGAACATGCTGGTCTGCGCAGAAGGGACATTGGTCTTATGGCAATTTAGGGCCAGCCCCCTCTGCCGATTTTTTTCTGAAAGGCCTACTGCTGTTTGATTACCCGAAAGGGATTCACTAATCGGCATGGATATGTGCCTTTGCTGCTTCCACCAATTCCTGCAGCCTGCCCTCCTGCGTATCTGGTGGAGCTCGGCGTATGCCTGGCCGCATGGCCATACGAAACTTAATTGACTCATCCGACCACTCTTCCTGCTTCTCGATTCCCTTGTAGCGAGTGACTGTATATCTGTATTCCCTGCTAGTGCCCTTGCTTGGCTCTGCTTTGTCGTGCGCTAGACGCCCGCCTTTCGTAAAAGGCTTATGGCTATGAGCCTTGAACTATTTGACGCGACTTACGACTAGCAGATCCCTTGGCCCTGATCGCCTAATCGCCTATTGCCTGTCACCCCCCCTGGCAATAGCCCCCAGCCACCCCAGCCCGTTGCCGCGCAGCAACCCGAGCCGCCCCCGCCGCCGCAACCGCTGGCAGACGCTGACTCCTGAGGAGCTCCAGGCCCAGGCGGCCAAACAGCGTGCCCAAGGCGCAGGAGGTCCCCTGCCCCCTGGCAGCCCCACCCGACCTTGGTGGCACTGCAGGACCGGCTGCTGCTGGTGGCTGACTGCTGGAACCTGCTCGATGGCACCGGAGGTCAGTCGCGCCGGGGCCTGTACCTGCCCCAGGGCAGCAAGGAGCCCGAGGCCGCCTACCGACAGCAGCTAGCCAATGCCCGGCCCAGCGGCTTTTTCCGCGATGCCCTTCGCACCTACGCCGGGATGTTGGCCTCGGTGCAGTGGCGGGACCTCCCGGGTTCCCTGGTGGGGGTGCTCAGCGATGTGGATGGCCTGGGGACAGACCTGGGCGTCTTTCTGTTCCTCGCCGACCTGCTGGTGCTGCGCGATGGCGGGGCCTTGGTGCTGGTTTTGCCGCCGGAGCACCGCTGGCCGTCAGAAGGCCACCGCCAAGAGGCGATCCGGCGGGGTGATCGGCTGTCCTTGCCCAGGCTGGCGTTGGTGCCCCGGCGGGATTGCTTGGATTGGCAGCTGGCCAATGGCGATGGCCTGCCGCAACGGATCCGCTGGCGGGAGCGGTGCAGTCAGGGCCAGGCCCAAGCCAAAGCCCAAGCCCAGGGACTCGACCCCCAGCAGGCTGGCGGGGTGGTCGTTCACCTGCTGGGTCCGGGCGCCCCTTTAGAGCAACCCGATGACCCGGAGCGGTGGATCTACCGGGAGGCCCTGCTGCAACCGGCTGGCCTGCAATTCAGTTCCTACCGGGCTGTGGCCAGCAGTATCGAACCCGCCGGCTACCGGGCCCAACGGATCGGCCGGCCGTTGGTGCTCCCAGGTCAGCAGCTGCTGCCGGCGGTTTGGTACGCCGCCGATGGCGCGGCCTTTGGCGAGGGAGACCTGCCCCACCTGGGCCTGGCCAACCAGTACCTCAAACATTACCGCCTCAAAAGCGACTACGAAGACCTCCTCTCCCGCTGCGCCCTGCCCGTGGGGGTACGAACCGGCCTGGTGGACCAGTTCGGCTACCAGCGCGATGAAGACGGTGCCGGCCGTCAGCCCGAACAGCTAACTCTCTCGACCAGCACCTTTATGGACCTGCCGGAAGGGGCCGATTTCCAGTGGAAGGAGATCCGGGCCCAGTCGCTGGCCGAGCACCGGGCCTATCTGACGCTGCTGGATGAAACGATGCACCGCGACGCGCTGGTGCCGACCCAGAATCGGGGTGCGGGCCGCAGCGACAGCGAGATTTCGCTGTGCGCCGGCCAGGCCTATGCCTTGCTGCAATCACTGGCCACCCAGAAGAGTTCGATCTTTTCCTCGCTCTGGGTCACTGGTGCCGCCAGAGCGGTGGTCCTACTGGCATAGATGGCCCCCCTGGAGAAGCTGGTCCCGCCGGCCTTGATGGGCCCCCTGGCGTAGCTGGACCTCCTGGCGAGCCTGGCCTTACTGGAGAAGCAGGACCAGCTGGCGCTGCCTGTAATACCGAGTTCCGCGTTGATGCAGGTGTCCCGCAGTACTACCTAGCAGCAGAAGGTCGCTGGGGAAACCTTGCTGTTTTGGCAGTGGCTTCTGCGCCCGCTACTGCCATGGCTGAGCTGGATCCAAACCTTGAGGCCCGCTCCCTTGATTCAGCCATAAGCCAAGACGACACCACCTCTGGCGCGGGTCAATGAGCTGGCTAGAAGCGCTCAACCTTGCCGGCCCAGCTGGTGCTGCTGGCGCACAAGGAGCGGCAGGAGCACCAGGCCCTGCTGGAGCACCTGGGGCAGCAGGGGCAGTAGGCGAGCCTGGTGCTGCCGGCCCTGCTGGCCCGCAAGGAGATCAAGGGCCCCTTGGCCCTCAAGGTCCCCAGGGCCCTCAAGGAGCGCCCGGCGTCCAAGGCAGCCAAGGCGCTAAGGGTCCCCAGGGACCGCAAGGCCTTGCAGGAAATCCCGGTCCAGCAGGAGTGCAAGGCGTCATGGGGCCTACTGGTGCAGCGGGGCCACAAGGCCCTGCAGCTACAAGTGATTTCCAGGTGCGTTCTGGCGTTCCCCATGCCTATATGGCAAATCAGGGGACTTGGGTGCCGCTTGGCATTGAGCCGCTTGCTCCTGTTATTCCAGAGGTGGGCGCACCGATTGGCGGCGGCTACTTTGCTGGCTTGATTAGCCATACGGCAGATGGCAATCCCACCCATTACCTAATCGTCGCGCCGCGTGATGCGGGTGCTACCGGCGGCTCTAATACCGGCACGCCCGAGGTGTATCCGCAGGCTTATAACCCGACCTATAGGGACTATGGGCCAAGCGGTGGTTGCGGCAGCAGGCATGACGGCTGGGCGAACACCGAGTGGATGATCCAAAATGGTGTTCACCCTGCTGCCCAGTGGTGCGCGGCATTAAATATCAACGGCTACGACGACTGGTACATGCCAGCGCACTACGAGCTGGAGATTGCCTACTTCCATCTCAAGCCAACCGCTACGCCGAACGTGGCTGATCCAGCCTATGGAGATGGGATCAACCCATATGCAGTGCCAAGGCGTGACTACCTATTCCCCCCATACGTGCCAGCCCAGTGCTTAAACCCTGCCTTTCAGTGGGGCGGCGCGGAAGCATTTATACCACTTATTCACTGGACATCATCAGAGAGGGATACGCGCGATTGCTATGTGTTGAGTATGGATAGTGGTTTGTTCTCTTGGATGCCCAAGGTGTTTATTTCGCCCGTGCGCGCCATGCGCAAGATCCCCTACGGGTCGCTCTAGTCCAGTCAGCTTGCTGAACGCAGTTGCGGCTTTGCTGAACGCGGCTGCGGCTAGCTCTCCCAGCGGCTAGCGGTGAGATACGGCAATAGCTGCTGTTGACACACCGGGCTGCTGGCCCGCTTGACCATGGCTTGGGTAGCAGGCGGCTCTCTTAAAGGTCCGCAGGGTGAGCAAGGCATTCAGGGCGCCCAAGGGGTGCAGGGCCTTGCTGGCGCTGATGGCGCCCAAGGCGTCCAAGGACCACAAGGAGAAGCCGGTATCCAGGGTCCAATTGGCCCTGATGGTGTTCAAGGCCAGCAGGGCATCCAGGGTGCTGCGGGTTTGGGCATCACCTTTAAGGGCCAGGTGGCAACAGAAACGGAGCTGCCAGCTGATGCAGCCCAGGGCGATGCCTACATCGTTCAGGCCGATGACTCCTTTCGGGTGTGGGACCTCGCCAGCAGCAGCTGGGTGAATGGTGGCTCGATCCAGGGACCACAGGGAATTGAGGGCCCTGCTGGCGTTGCTGGTATTCAAGGAGAAGTGGGTCCTGCTGGAGCTCAAGGCGTGGAAGGACCAGCCGGCGTGCAGGGCACGCGCGGTACGGGCTGGTTCAACGGCAGCGGCGCTCCTGCAGAAGATATCCCTGGCTCTATTCCAGGTGATTTGTACCTGGATAAGGACAGCGGCAATGTGTACACCCTGAGCTGAGCGGTGGCCTGGTCGCTTGCTGCCAACCTGCAGGGCCCTGCTGGCCCGAGCGCTGTGTCGGCTGATGCCGGCAACAGCGCCAGGTTGGGCACTGACGCCAAGGTGTTTGTGCCCTCCTCCCTTTACGTCCTGCCCATAGCGACGGCGAAGGTGTTGGGCGGCATCAAGGTGGGTGCTGGGCTGAGCATGACGGCCGATGGCGTGCTCAGTGCTGCGATGGCAACCACCTACGTCAATAAGGCTGGCGATGTGATGAACGGCCCGCTGCGCTTTGCCAATAGCGGCGGCGTTTCAACCTTCAATGGCCGCGACGTTTACCTGTACTACGACGGGACCTTCTTTCGCTGCCAGCTGCCGTCAGCTAGATCGGCCTGGCGAATTGAGAACAGCAGCGGCCAGGTGACCTTTGGCTCTTGTCCTGCAGCAGCTAGCCTGCCGGTTGCGGCCAGTGACCTGACCAATAAGGGCTATATCGACAAGCTCGTGAGCGCGCTTTTAGATGAGCTGCTGGGTCTCAAAGCAGAGGTGGCAGCCCTCAAGGCCATGAGCTGAGGCCTTACTACTGGCTTGTTGTGCTCTCCGCAGATCGGTCCAGCGATCGCAACGCTGCACCAAGGCATCAATGCACCGCAATGTGCCACAGGGGGAACCTGGCAGTAGGCACCAGTTCACGCGAGCTTGAGCTCATCTCTGTTTTGAGTAGATGAGCTGGTCTGATCTGGAGCGGTTGGTGGCTGATGCAGAAAGCAGCCCGGCGCTCCAGCAGACCCTCAGCCAGTGCCGTAGTCGCCAGGAGCTCCTGCGCACCGCCCGCCAGCTGGGCTATCGGCTCACCAGATCTGACCTGCAAAACGCCTGGATGGAGCACCACAACACAGCGGAGCCGCAAGAGGTCGATCAAGCCTCCAATTACTAAGCCCAAACGCTTCTGCAAGGACTGGCGTGCTCTAGCCAGTCGCCTGCCCCAGCCAGTCCCCCGAGCCCGCTCGAGCCACACAGCGAAGCCGGGCGCGACAGCATGTAACGAAGTTGTTACATGGCTCTCATGACAGTCGGGGAAGTCTTTCTAGAGTCCATCTCTAGTGGTGTGATCACGGAGCATGAGATCTCCTGGGTTGCCTCCCATCAAGGCGCCTTTGCCCGCCACGAGGAAGCCCTGGCGCTACGGCTGGGGCGCTTAGTAGATGAGGGACAGATCAACCTCGGCTGCCGCCTGCCGAGTCGTCTTGTCCAGCACAAGCTTGTGCTCAACGAATGGATCGAACCGCTGGGCCGCCGCCGCGGCAGGGCCGCGGTTTGCGCCTGACGCCCCATCAGCTCCAATGACCCAAGCCAAAACACTGGATTACTGGCAGAACATGTGGATCGCCATGGAGGCGGCAGGGGCAACCTCAAGTGCCATCTACAAACGAGCCCTGGCGATCACCCAGGGGCTTCCAGATCCCCTTGCACCTCAGGATTCAGCTCAGTCGTAACCGCTTGTCCCCTTTCTGAGGCGGGGGACGCAGGTCCGGCGGCCCTTCAAGGAAGCCAGGTCAGGTGCACAACCCTCACCCCCTTGCCACAACCATTCACACCCTGTTACATTGGCAGTAACAATCCGTAACACACATGGCTGATTCCACCACCCGCTTTGGTTTCGTTGCTTTCGCTGAGACCTGGAACGGCCGTATGGCCATGCTCGGCTTTGTGATCGGTCTTGGCACCGAGCTCCTGACAGGTCAGGGCATCCTTTCCCAAATTGGTTTGGGTTGAGCGTCATGGAAACTGACTACACCGTTGCAATTTCAGTCGTTGCTCTGATCACTGCCGTGCTCTCTGCAATGACCATCTACGTGCTGAGTCGTCCGACTGATCTAGCCAAGAGGGTTGGATGATTTCCGCAATCACCATCGTTCTTATCGGTGCCTGGATTGTTGGTGCTCTCAACCAGCCAGATCTTGCCGATTGAGCTTGCAGCTCTCGTTTATTCATCTTCCAATAAGTTGCTCCGCCACCACAAGCCATGACCAACACTCCTTCTAACGACCCAGCGCTTGATAACAGCGCGGAACAGCTGACCCTCATGGAGCAGCTCAAGCAAGTTGAACTGTTTAACGGCCGCGCAGCCATGGTTGGCATCGTCACCGGCATCGTGGTGGAAGGCCTCACCGGCTTTGGTATTGCCCATCAAATTGGCCTAGGCGCCCTAGTGGATGGCTATGCCGCCTGCCGTACCCAGTTCCTGCCCTTCTGCTTCTGAGCTTCTGCAGACCTTTTATTTTCTGACCCCTAGGTATTGCCTTGGGTTTTTTTGTTGGATGCCAATGGATTAACCGGCGGCCTCCAAGACCGCCGGCTGGCCGGCTAGACGGACCAGCGCAGGGGAGGCTCAAGCTCTTGGGGCTCTTCTTCCAGCTGGATTAGCCACCAGGCGGCTGGATAGGCGGGCTCGGGCTGTGGCTCCTGCCATTGACCGGAAGCTTGTGCTTCTTCCCATGCATCAATGAGGGACTGCATGGTGGTGGAGAGCGAGAACATCGCTGTGATGCAAAGAACGTGCACCTGACACCCCGAGAAGCGGGGAAAACTGGAGAGCGGTTTTGCAGAGCCGATGGCACCCCTCCACCCAGCTGAGGTGCTGAATGGAAGCTTTTGCTCAGCGCACCTAGTGGTGCGGCAGCGGGCATGGGCCTTTGCGGAATGCCCGAGCGGGAGCGAGCGGCTGGAGCAGGCAGCCCGCTGCTCTACTTCCAGCTGACAAGCGGGCAGAAGGGGCAATGGAACCCGAGCAGGCGGGAGCGGTGGAATCCCCTGACGGGGGCGTCCCTCCGAGTGGTGTAAATCCCTGGGCTCAGCACCGGCGTAGCCGGTGCTGACGGTCCGTTGCTCAGAGCCCTTGCGGGGGAATGGGTGGGCTGGTCTGTGACTCTGGTCGGAGCACTACCACCTTCCCGAGACCAGACCATGCCCATCTCCGATTCTGCCGCCACGAAACTGGCGCAGCTGCTTGGCAGCGGCACCGCCGGCGAGCTGATCCCCGAACTGGTGCGCCAGGGGCTGCAGGCCCTGATCGAGGCCGAGGCCGCTGCTGCCCTTGGTGCCGATCGTCACCAGCGCACTGACCAGCGCCGGGGCCACCGCAACGGCAACCGTGATCGCCTGCTGGCTACTCCGGCCGGTGACATCCAGCTGCGCATCCCACGCTTCCGCACGGGCAGCTTCTTCCCCTCGCTGCTGGAGCCCCGCCGTCGGGTGGACCGGGCCCTATGGGCGGTGGTGATGGAGGCCTATGTCTCCGGCGTCTCTACCCGCAAAGTGGACGAGCTGGTGGTGGCGCTGGGCTGTGAGAGCGGCATCTCCAAATCGGAGGTGAGCCGCATCTGCCAGGGCCTCGACACCCAGGTGCAGGCCTTCCTGAACCGGCCCCTGGAGTTCAGCCGGTACCCGTACCTGTACCTCGATGCGACGTACCTGCACGGGCGTGACCAGGCCCGCAAGCAGGTGATCTCCAGGGCCGTGATCGTGGCGGTCGGCATCACCGCCACGGGCCAGCGGGAGGTGCTCGGCATCGAGGTGGGCGACAGCGAGGACGAGACCTTCTGGACCGCCTTCCTGCGGCGCCTGCGGGAACGGGGCCTCTCGGGCGTGCAGGTGGTGATAAGCGACGCCCACGCCGGCCTCAAGAAGGCCATTGCGCGCTGCTGCCAGGGCTGCAGCTGGCAGCGCTGCCGCGTGCACTTTGCCCGCAACCTGCTGGCCAAGGTGCCGAAAGGCAGCCAGGACATGGTGGCCGCCGCCCTGCGCTCGGTGTTCGTGCAGGCCGATGCCCAGGCCGTGGAGCAGCAGTGGGATCAGGTGATCACGATGCTCACCGAGAACTTCCCGGCCGCTGCGGCCCTGATGGAGCAGGCCAGGGAGGACGTCCTCGCCTTCCGCAGCTTCCCACCTGAGCACTGGCGCAAGATCTGGAGCACCAACCCGCTGGAGCGACTCAACAAGGAGATCAAACGCCGCACCCGCGTCGTCGGCATCTTCCCCAACGACGCCGCGATCACCCGCCTGGTGGGAGCGCTGCTGCTGGAGCAGCAGGAGGAGTGGCAGCTTGATGGACGCCGTGTCTTCTCGGAACTGTCGATGGCCAAGCTGGACAAGACCAGCGATCAGCTCCAAGATCAACCAACAGCTGCAATTGCTGCAGCTGCCTGATCACTGATCTCCGATCAGATCACAGGCCTCGGGATTTACACCACTCCAAGGGACGCAACC
>NZ_JAGQCP010000055.1:0-14747 GCF_024346255.1 Cyanobium sp. BA5m-10
CGCCGAGCGCCTTGGCCTCACCCTTGTCTACGAATATCCCTTCGACTAACAGCTTTGAGACAGGCAAGCGACAGCTCAATAGGCTGAATTCAGCTGCTTCCAAGACGAATGAAAATGCAGAGTTGGGCGCTCAGCAGCTGGATGTTTCTCAAGCGGACACCAACACTGGTGTTTGCCATGGCGGTGCTTGGAATCGGGCTCACCACCGCCAGTGGCGTCATGGTGAGGGGCATCCGCAACGCCAACGACACCATCACAGTTACTGGAGCCAGCACCGAGCGAATTACATCCGACTACGTCGACTGGTCGGTGAAGGTCTCCCAGAGCGGGGCCAGCCAGCAAGCTTCATACCAAGGGCTGCAGCCTGCAGTAGAGCAAACAGTGGCCTTCCTCAAGGCCCAGGGCATCGAGGCCGACGAGATGGAGCTCGACTCGGTTAAATCGGAAAAGCAGGAAGTGCGCGATCCCCGCACCGGGGAGCTGCGCTCCACCACCTGGACCAGCACCCAAGCAGTGCTGATCGGCAGCTGGAATGTCGCCAAGATCTATAGAATCTCCGGTCAGATTGGGCAGTTGATCGGCAAGGGCGTGCCTCTCACGATCAACGAGCCGGCTTACACCTACACCAAGCTTGCGGAGAAGCGGGTCGACATGCTGGCAAAGGCCACCAAGGACGCCCGGGCGAGGGCGCGGGCCATAGCCTCGGAAGCCGGTGCCGGCATCGGTGCGATCACAAACGCCGACACCGGCTCGTTCCAGATCACCTCCCCCAACTCAACGGAGACCAGTGACAGCGGCTCCTACGACACCCGCACAATCGAGAAGGACATCACCGCAGTGATGGCCGTGACCTTCAGGGTTGAGTGAATGTGCCTGCAGCGCCGCCGCAGCAGGGTGCAAATACCTATTGTCTCAGAAGCCTTTCGGGGCCGCTTCCATTCCCCCTTGCCCTGCGGCAGCTTCATTGACTCCACCTGTTTCCCTGCCGTCCCTAGCCACCGCGCAGGTCGCCACGCCAGCAGCCACCTATCCCAGCAAAGCTGAGCTGCTTGCCTGCCTGCCCTCTGAGTTAACCCAGATCAACCCGGTTAAAGCCTGGGGAAGTCTGGCCATGTCCCTGGGCCTATCTGTTTTGGCCTATGGCGTGGGAACCCTGATCCCCCTGCAGCTCAGCGCTGCACCCCTCTGGCTGCTCTACGCCGTGGTCACTGGAACAGTGGCGGGAGGTTGCTGGGTAATTGCCCATGAGTGCGGTCACCGTGCCTTCCATCCCAACCCCCGCGTCGAAGCGGTGGTGGGATTTGTGCTTCACAGCTTGCTGCTTGTGCCCTACTTCAGCTGGCAGCGCAGCCATGCCGTGCACCACGCCAACTGCAACCACCTCGAGGCAGGTGAAACCCATGTGCCGCCTCGCTCCGATTCCAGCTCGGGACGCTTCGTGGCTGGAACAAGACGGCAGCTGGGCCAGGGCCTCTACGGCGTGGCCTCCCTGTTCACCCACCTGGTGCTGGGTTGGCCCCTTTACCTGATGTTTGGTGTTGCCGGCGGCGAAGAGTACGGCAGCCCCACCTCCCATTTCACTACGGCTGCACCCTTCCGCAACGGTGGGCGCCAGCTATTTCCCGACTCCTGCCGTCGCCTGATGGTGATCTCAAACCTCGGCCTGCTGGCGATGGTTGCGGTACTGGTGTGGGCTTCCATCCACTTCTCCCCGGCGAGAGTGCTACTGGTGTACGGCCTGCCCTATCTGGTGGTCAACGCTTGGTTAGTTAGCTACACCTGGCTACAGCACACCGATACCGATATTCCCCACTTCTCCACCAGCGACTGGAATTGGGCAAAAGGTGCTCTACAGACGGTGGATCGTCCTTATGGCCCCCTGCTCAATCTGCTGCATCACGGCATCGGCTCAACCCATGTGTGCCATCACATCAACCCGAGAATCCCTCACTACAACGCCTGGCGGGCCAACGCCTTACTCAAGCAGCGTTTTCCCGAGCTAGTTCGCTACGACCCCACTCCTATCCATCGCGCCCTATGGCGGGTTGCAACTCAATGCACAGTAGTTAGTCAAACTGGAGTGAATGGTGGCTTCTATTACAGTTCGAGGCCAGCTAGCTAGACCTAGCCAACTGCCCATTAAAAAAGCCCGGAGCAAGAGCTTCGGGCTTTTATTTTAGGGATTAAAATTACTGGTAAAAACCAGAGACTTTGAGCTCTGGCAATCAGCCCAGGCCCAGTTGAGCAGCGATGCTTTGGCCGGTGAGCAGCTCGGTGCCAAGACCAATCACAAAGCCCATCATGGCCAAGCGGCCGTTCCAGGTCTCAGCAAAAGCAACAAAGCCGAAGCGGGGGGTGGATTCGGTCATGAGTGTTGAGGAATGTTTCAACAACTATAACTGGTTGTAAAGACGTCGGCCACCTGGATGTTGAAAGCAAGAGAGGAGCTGCTGGTCCTGTTGCGTAGTGGCGCCAGGGGGGAAGCCCAACGCCAGGGGCCGCGGGTGCGGGAGCTGATTCTCGAGCTCGAGCGCACCTCTCCAGTGGATCTCGCCGGCCCAGGTGCCCTCGAACTGCTGGAGGGGGTATGGGAGTTGCGCTGGAGCAGCAGCAGCCAGCCCTATCTCCAGGCTGTGCCATGGCTGGAGAACCTGCAGATCCTGGCTCCATCGCGGGGGCGCGCCCTGAATCTGTTGAGGCCGCCAGGACAGCTGGCCGGCCTGGGTGGCATAGCTGTAGAGGCCACCATCCAGCTCGAATCAAGCCCTGGCGATAACAGCTCAACTCCACAGCAGCGGGTGCAGGTTCGCTTCCAGCGCGGTGGCTGGCGCGGTCCCCGGCTGGGCACCACACGCTTACAGCTGCAACGGGAGGTGCAGCAAAGCTTTCCAGCCTGGCTCGACATCACCGTGCTCACCGAGGAGCTGAGGCTGTGCCGCGGCAACGCCGGCACCATCTTTGCCCTGCTGCGTCGCCCCGATCTGGCCGTTGCAGACTTTTTAGGCAATCAATAAAAACGGTGCAAAACACCCCAAGCCTGAGCAGCTCCCTGGTGCTGGCTGCAGACAATCCCCCTGCCCTGGCAAGGTTTTACGCCGATTTGCTGGCGGTAGAGCCCCTACAGGGGCTTGGTGCCAGCCATTGGCGAGTGCCCTGGCCCGCCGGTGGCTTCCTGGAGATCTACGCCCCATCCCAGAGCCGGCCCCAAGAGAAGCAACCCGGCCGGCTAGCAACGTGCCTGCAGCGCAGCGTGGCTGGCGGCAACAACGACGCAGCTGCCATGGCCCTGCTGCAGGCCTGGCTGGCGAGCGCCATTGGGCTGGGCGCCACGCTTCTGGACGGTCCGCGCCAGGAGGCCTTCGGAGTGGAGGCCTGGCTGCTTGATCCGGAGGCAAACAGGCTGCTGCTGCTTGTGCAAAACCAGGTCAGTTAGGGCGGGCGTAGGGACCAAAGGCAACGGCGCACTCGGCGCCGCAGCGGGCGCCCAGGTCGATTGCTGCGGCGACGCTCCAACCAGCCGCCAGTCCCGCCATCACCCCGGCTGCAAAGCTGTCGCCGCAGCCATAACTGTCGACCGGCGGGGCCGCCAGGGCCTGGGCAGAGAAGCGCCCGCCGGGTTCGCTCCAGCCACCAGCCGCCCCTTCGGTGGCGATTCGCAGTCGCGGGGGGCGCGATAGGGCGCCAGCAGGCACCTGCTCACCCGGATCGAGGGCGCTGCCGATCAAGGCATCGCAGCTCACTCCGCTGGCCTCCAAGAGCGGCAAGCCAACCCGTGGCGTGGCGCCGAGCAGCCGGGCCCGGCGGCATTGCTGCAGAGCTGCCGCGTCGGCCGCGGTCACAAAGACGCCATCGCAGTCAGCCAGATCAGCCCAGGGGAGTGGATCCCTAGCCAACGGGGCCAGTCGCTCGCCGATCACGGTGATGCTGCGGTCACCGGCCCGATCCACAAAGCTCACCCCCCGGCGGGTTGGGGCATCCCGCCAGGCCACCTCAAGATCAAGACCCAGCTCCGTGAGCCGTTCCGCTGAGCGCTCGCCGGTGGCGTCCCGGCCCAGGGAGGTGAAAAACCGCACCCGCTTGCCGCTGAGACGGGCCAGCTGCACCGCCACCACCGCCCCACCACCGGCGGGTTCCTCCAGAAAGGCGGTGGCCCGGTCGATCGAACCAGCAACTGGCAGCTGCTCCACTGCCACAAAGCTCACCCACTCCACATGACCCACCACCGCCAGGTTGAGGGCAGCGAGGGCGGAATCCGGGGCCATGGCAACAGGGCAACCTCACCAGCATGGGCCGGCGTAGCCTTGCCCCCACCTATCTATATCTGCCATGCGTGCCGTGCCGCTGCACCTCGAAGCCGGCAGTGACGTGCGGCGCAGCCTGGAGCAGCTGGCCCTTGAGCACAACGCCGGCGGCTTTGTGCTGAGTGTGGTGGGCAACCTCTCCCAAGCCGCCTTTGCCTGCCCTGGCAAAAGCGCACCCACGGTTTTGGCTGGCGAGCTGGAGATCATCACCCTGCAGGGCACGATCAGCCCGGATGGGGTGCACCTGCACCTGAGCTTCTCCGATGCCAGCTGCCAGGTGTGGGGCGGCCACCTCGAGCACGGCACCCTGGTGTTGCGCGGCGCCGACCTGCTGGTGGGCCTGCTCAGCACCGGCACCAGCCCAGCACCTAGTGCATCGCCGACCACATCAGCCAGCAGCGAACCGCGAGTTGAAATCGCCGGGCGGCCGGAATGCCCCTTTTCGCGCCGGGCCCTACGCATGCTGCGCACCCTGGGCATTGCCTTCGTGGAAATCGAACCCGACGAGTCGGGACCGGTGCCCCAGCTCTACATCGATGGCGTTTCTATTGGTGGCTACAACGAGCTGGCCGAACTGCACAGCCGCGGCGAATTAGACGCGCTGCGCAGCCTGTGAGCCCCGAGTTTGGGGTTGGCATGCTGCAGCTAGGCACCACTAAGGGCTGTGGCCTGGCCATCGGCGCCTATCCCCACTTCAGCTACGACGCCAGCGGCGGCGGCGGAACCGGTGAGCTCGGCCCCAGCCCAGCTGGCGGCCCGCGAACCGTGAGCTTCGAGCCCGCCAGGCTGTTGATTCCGCCACTCAACTGGCGCACCACCCGGGTGCTGGGGCTGCCCCTGCCCCCGGGCCTGGAGATCGCCATCGCCCCTGAGCAGCTGGCGGGCAGCATTGATTCAGCAACAGGTGCTGTTCAACTGCACTTCCGGGCCCGCTTTCGCTTCCGCATTGCCGGGCTCTACCGCGCCCCCGACCTGCTGATCGAAACCCTGCTCAGCACGGGCGCAGCCCAGGGGCAACGCCACCGGGCCATGGGCCAGCCCCTCAGCGCCAATGGCACGGCCCTGCTGGTGGGGGTGGCAAGAGTGCCACCGTGCGGGGACCCCTGGCTGGATCGTCTGCTGGGCCTGCCTGATGAAGCCCTTGCCATGCTGCGCTGCAGCTTCAAGTGCGAGCCGTGAACGAATCTCTACCCCAACGTCTGGATCGCTTGATCGCCCGAGCCGGTTTCAATCTGCTGCTTCCGCCGCTGATCTTGCTGATTCCCTGGCTCCAGGAGCTGGTTGACCAGCTGGTTTTCGGTGGCAACTGGAACCTGCCGATGACGCCCGGAGGCTCCTTCCTCGGGGTGCTGACAGCCCCCTTCAGCCATAGCGGTTTTGGCCATCTCCTGGGCAATTCGCTCACCTTTCTGCCCCTCTCCTGGCTGGTATTGCTGCGCGGCCGCCGCGACTATCTGGCCGTTTGGTTGGGGGTTTATGCCACGGCTATTCCGGTATGGCTGCTCTGGCCCAACGGCAGTCACGGACTCTCCGGGGTCGTGTACGGGCTGCTGGGCTACCTGCTGCTGATCGGCTGGCTGGAGAAGCGGCCCCTCTCCCTGCTCCTTTCAGTGCTGGCCCTGGTCACCTATGCGGGGGTGCTGCCCAGCCTGCTGCCGATTTTTTCACCGCCAGGCGTGAGCTGGATCGGCCACCTCAGCGGTTTTGGCGGCGGCCTACTGGCGGCCCTGGCCGTGGCTCGCGAGTCGCCATAGGTGACCAGGGCTAGCGGTTGAGCTGACGCATCTGCCAGGTAACCCAGGTGCCCACCGGGCTCCAGAGCAGGTAAGGCAGCAGCAAACCAGCCGCCAGCATGCTCTCGCTAGCCACAGCAACGGTGAGGGCAATGCCCCACACCCAGCCAGAAAAGCCAATGACCGTGCCCCTGCCCAGGCTGCGGCTACGGCAAATCACAAGCGTGTAGCTCTGCACCAATACCAACTGCACCAGGAAAGCCGCCATCCACAAGCCGCTCCAGCTGGTCTGCCAGGTGAGCCAAGCCGAGATGTAGAAGCAGACGTAGATCAGCAGCCAAATCACGGGAATCAAGCCCTCAAACACCAGCCAGCGCGGGCGGCGCAGCCGCATAAACCAGGCAAAATCCTGCCGGCTTGGATTAAGGCCCCACGCCACCGCCACAATCACCAACAGAATCACCAGGGCGGCGAGCACTGCAAAAAGAATCAGCGGCACTCCAGCCTGCAGGTTCAACGCCCGCGATGCAGCAAACCAGGCCACGCCAACAATGACCCCAACCAGCAATCCAGATCAAGCCAGCCAAGAAGCAATTCTTGCCGCCTCCAGCCCCTGGGTGGCCGTAGTGCTCAACCTGGTGCCTGGTTTAGGTACGGGATACATCTATCAACGCCGCTGGCGGGCCTACTGGATCAGCTCAGGCCTGGCAACGGCCTGGTTTGTGGCGGGAGGTGTCCTAAGCCAAAACGTGGACGAGGTATTGATGCCCGATTTGGTGCAGCAAAATCAACTGATCGGCCTAGGCGGCCTGCTGCTGCTGGCTGTTGTTACTGCAACGGAGGCTGGCCTCGCCGCCCGCCGCGCTCAGCCCAGCTCCAGGCAGGCCAACCCGTAGACATCGCCAAGGGGAACCGGCGGCAGGCTGCCCCGGTACATCCTCAGCGTCTCGGCGACCACCGCAAAACCCAACTGCAGCAGCAGGGCCCCTGCCTCCGGATTGGCGGCAGGGGCATCGATTAACACCACGCCGGCATGGCGGACCATCAGGGCGTTGAGAAGCTGGGCCGCCAGGGCAGGCGTGTCGGCTAGCAGGGGCCCTATCCGCCAACCCTCGCCTCGATGCAGCAGGCAGGGCCGGATTCGGCCAAAGCCGTGGCATGAGCCATCCGGGCCGATCAGGGCCAGCACCGTGCCGGCCGGATGGTGCAGCCAGTCGGCGAGGAAGTGGGGCCGGGGGCTGAGCTCCCGCTGGGCGTCATAGGCCTGCACGGCCCTGTCGGGTATGGCACTTCCCTCAAGCAGGCTCAGGCCCTCTGGAGTAGCGGCGGGCGGGAGGTTGCCATCACTGATCCGCTGCCAGCGCTGGGTTGGCGACGCCGGCGCAAACCCCCAACTGGCGTAGTCACCGATGCGATCGGGGGCGGCCTCAATGCCGATGCAAGTAAGGCCCTCCAGATGCTGCAAGGCCCGCTGCCAAAGCTCACGGCCAAATCCCTGCCCCCGGTGCTCTGGTTGCACCAAAAACATGCCGATGAAGCCGTATTCGGCGTTGTACCGGACCCCGGCAATACAGCCGATTGGACGACCGTTTAGGCAACCAACCCAGAGCCCCTGGCGGTCGGTATGGCGGTAGATGGCTACGTCTCCCTGGCCCGGCGCGAAATGTTCAGCACGGGCCAAGGCGGTGACGTCGGCGAGATCGCCCTTCTCCAGGGCCCGAATCCGCAAAAGGGATGGGGCCACCCCGCTCAGTTGGAGCCGTAGGCGATGTGGCAGCTGGCATTGAGCACCTGGGCCTGGTCGGCCGTGGTCGGTGCCATGCCATTGATCAGCCCCTGCTTGCAATCGCTGGTGGCTGTCATCAGGGGCATACCGGCAACGCCGTAGGCAAACTGAACTCGATTAGGTGGCAGCGCTTGAACCGAGCCGTAGTCGAGCTGCAGGCTGGTTTGGGGCACCACGATCACGGTCGACTGCTGATACGTAGCTGCATTAACAGCACTGGTGATCGCAGCAGCCGTTGCCAAGCTGCCCACTCCCCAGGCCACTGAACTGGCTCGCCACCAGGGCCAGGCCGCTGGATAGGGCCGATACCAGCCGGTGCTCCAGGTGCGCGACGACCAGTAACCCCCTTGGCGGCCCCAGGCCGGATTCCAGGCAGAGGCCCCTGGGGCGCGGGTGAAACCAGCGCCAGGGGCACCCCAGCCCACACCAGGGCGAGCTCCCGCTCCGGGCGCCCCTACTCCGGGTGCTCCCACACCAACGCCCGGTCTCGTTCCGGCGCCAGGAGCACCCCAGCCCGCCCCTGGACGCACCCCCGCACCGGAGCCTGCCCCGCCAAAGCCGCCGCCGCCCATGGGGCGGGCCAGAGCGGTGAAGCTGCCCGCAGCTGCTACGACGAGCCCTAAGCCAATCGCCGTGATCAGTTCCGTCCGCTTGGCCATGGTGTTGTTTCCGGGTTGCTTAAAGGTCGTCTAGCCGCGAACGAAGCCCGCGGCACGGCAGCTAGTTGTATTCCCCGGGCAGGTCCTGCTTGGTAACCGTTACGCGACCTACTTTTTTGCCTGAAAGCCGCAGCAGCTCGTCGCCGGAAAATTCAAAGCCCAGGCCTGCCCCGATCTTGGCCACATCATCCGCAGTAGCAGCGGCTTGCACGGCTTGCCGAAGCGACTGGTCATCCTGAACCTTGCCCAGGAAGGCCTTCAGCTGATCGAGGGACATGGGGTCTAGTCGACAGTGCGATCCAGAATTGCGACCACATCTTGATCGACCTGGGCCAGCCGCTCGAGCACTAGCTGCAGATCAAGGGCGGTGAGCTCGCCATCGGGCTGCCATTTGAGGCAGGTGCGTCCCAGGCAGCTGGTTGTCAAACCTTGGGTGGTGTGGACCATGGCCCACCTCGGTTGTGTGTTCAATTCATCATCATCTGGATTGCTGCCCTTGGATGCCCCCATCTGGGGGTGATTTCCACAGAAACAAGCCAAGGGCTGGTCAAAATGGCGCAAAAGCCATCTCCTGCACCATGACCCTTGAAACCGGGCCCAGTAGCTCGCAGCGCGATCGTCAGCTTGACCTGCTCAGGGTGGTTTGCTGCGTGGCCTGGGCCGATGGCGATGTTTCCGCAGACGAAAAGCGGCTGCTCGAGAAACTCGTGGCCAAGTACTTCCCCTCTGGAGATGGCTCGGGGGCAAACCAGGAAGCTGCGCTTCAGCTAGCTGCCTGGACAGTTGACTCTTCAGTGCTGGAAGAAGTGATTCCCAGGCTCACTAGCGGGGAAGACCGGGCTCTGGCCCTGAAGCTCAGCTACATGATGGCCAAAGTGGGCCAACGCCCTCAGGACAGCTCGCCGATCAACCCAGCAGAAAAAGTTCTTTACCGGCAGCTGGTGGAAGCTCTTGGCCTAAGCGAATCTGAAGTGGCAGAGGCCGAGTGGGCCGCTGAACAGGAGCTGTCCAGCGGCAAAGGAATATGGGCTGTCCTAGGGGCAGCCTTTGCAGGTCTCGGTGCCTGGCCCAGCCAGGAAATGCTGGAAACCCCGGGCATGCAGTGGCTTTGAAGCCAGCTAGCTGATCAGGCCCGATCGGGACTCAGCCCAGACCGATCTGGCTCAGGATGCCCTGGCCAGTAAGCAACTCGGTACCCAAACCGATCACGAAACCGAGCATGGCCAGGCGGCCATTCCAGGTTTCAGCAAAGGCAACGAAGCCAAAGCGGGTTGTGGAGTCAGCCATGAAAAGAATCCTTAAGGAAACGTGAACCAAATGTAACGCCTCATGAAGCTGGCGTTTGTGTCCCCTGATGCAAAAGGGCAGCATCCAAGCTCGCCAGCAATGCCGCGCCATAGCGATCGAGCTTGGCCTGGCCTACACCGCCGATCCCAGCCAGCTGCTCCAGGGAGCGGGGCCGGCGGGCCACCACCTCCACCAGGGTGCGGTCGTGAAACACCACGTAGGGCGGCACCCCCTGCTGCCGAGCCTGCTCGCGGCGCCAATCCTTCAGCGCCTGCAACACGAGCGCCTCGTCAGGGTTCAGCTCTGCCGCAGCAGGAGCGGGGCTCACCCCAGGCTGGCGGCTGCGCTCACGCTTCGCTGGCGGCAGCCTTAGCAGTAACTGGGTCTCACCCCGCAGCAACGGCTTGAGCCGCCCGTCCTCGCCGAATCCCAGAGCCCCGTATCGCTCGGAGTCGGCCTGCAGCAACCCCTGGGCCACCAGCTGGCGAAACAGGCTGCGCCACTGGCCGCGATCAAGCTCCTTGCCAATGCCATACACACCCAGCTGCTGGTGGCCGAGCTCGCGAATTCGGGCCGTATCTGCCCCCAGCAGCACATCCACCAAATGGGCGGCACCAAAGCGGCTGCCCGTGCGGTACACAGCCGATAGGGCCTTGCGCACCGACTCGGTGGCATCGACCGCCGTATCTGGCTCTAAGCAGAGATCGCAATTGCCACAGGGCTCGGGCAGGGTCTCACCGAAGTGGCTGAGCAACACCTGACGGCGGCAGCCGCTCGCCTCGGTGAAGCCAATCAGGGCATCGAGCTTGCCGTGCTCAACCCTTTTTTGCTGCTGCTCCGCGTCGGAGTCGTCGATGAAGCGGCGCAACTGGGGCACATCGCCGCCGCCATGCACCATCCAGGCCAGGGCCGGCAGACCATCCCGGCCGGCGCGGCCGGTTTCCTGGTAGTAGGCCTCCAGGCTTTTGGGCAGGTCCACGTGGGCCACAAAGCGCACATCCGGCTTGTCGATGCCCATGCCAAAAGCGATCGTGGCAACCACCACCACGCCGCTATCGCGGCGGAAGCGCTCCAGAGCGGCGCTGCGCACCGCCCCATCCAATCCGGCGTGATAGGCAACGGCGTCATATCCTGCCGCCTGCAGGTCACGGCAGAAGCCATCCACCCGGTTGCGGGAGCGGGCATAAACAATCCCTGAAGCGCCGCGGTGATCTGCGAGCAGCTCAAGCAATTGGCTGCGAACGTCGTCCTTATCGCGCAGCAAATAGCGAATATTGGGGCGATCAAAGCTGGCCAGAAACACTCGCCCCTTCTCCAGCTGCAGCCGGGCACGGATCTCATCTCGGGTGCGGGGATCGGCCGTAGCGGTGAGTGCCAGCCGCGGCACGGCGGGAAATCGCTGGGCCAGCACCGAAAGCTGCAGGTATTCCGGGCGGAAGTCATGCCCCCACTGGGAAACGCAGTGGGCCTCATCAATGGCAAACAGGGCCAGGGGTAGGGCAGCAAGCCGCTCGAGGGTGTCCCCCGCCAGCAAGCGCTCGGGAGATAAATAAACCAAATCCAGTTGGCCCGCCCGCAGCAGGCGCCAGGTGTTGGCGGTTTCCTCAGCGCTACAGCCCGAATGCAGCGCCGCAGCTCGCACCCCCGCCTGACGCAGCCCCTCAACCTGGTCTTGCATCAGGGCGATCAGGGGCGAAATCACCACCGCCGTTCCCGCTCGGCAGAGGGCCGGAATCTGGTAGCAAAGCGATTTGCCCCCACCGGTGGGCATCAGCACCAGGGCCGAGCCACCAGCCACCACATGCTCAACAATCTCCTGCTGGGGCCCGCGAAAAGCTCCATAGCCAAAAACCTCGCGCAGCACCTGCTGGGGAGAGGCAGGGCTCGCCGCAACGGGCTCTGGCATGGGGATTTCCCTGATCAGACCTTGGCGAACTTCATCGCCGCCGGAGCACCCCAGTCACCAGTCACCTGATAGCCGCGGGGATTGGCGCAGAGGTGGCGCAGGATCCAGAACAGGCTCTCTGGGCTGTCCGTGCCCAAGGCCTGCTGCAACTCCTGCAAACTGCGCTCCTGGCCATCACTGAGCAGGGCTTCGAGCCGCTCTTGCAGGGCCAGGATCAGCGCTGCTGCCTTTTTGCCGGCCTCCACCCCAGGCTGGTCGTAGGCGTTGACGTTTACCAGTTCGGCGTAGAGACCGACGGCGCGCTCAAACAGGGCGATCAGGGCACCGAGGGCTGTGGCATCAAAGCGGCGCAGGGTGATCGAGAGGCTCTGGCGGCCCCCTTCCATCAGGGCCGAACGGGTGCCCTGCAGGAAGCCATCGAGGAAGTCGCCAGGGATCTCATCACCGATGGGCGGGATATCGCTGGGCTCTTCCAAGGCCTCGATGAAGGTCACAAAGAAATTGTCGATGCCATCGCGCAGCTGCTGCACATAGGCGTGCTGGTCGGTTGAGCCCTTGTTGCCGTAAACGGCAATGCCCTGGTGCACCACCTCGCCGGCGCGGTCGTGCTTCTTACCGAGGCTCTCCATCACCAACTGCTGGAGATAACGACTGAACACCTCCAGCCGATCGCGATAGGGGAGCACAACCATGTCGCGTTTGCCCTGGCCATGGCCGGCTACAAACCATGCGGCAGCCATCAGGGCAGCCGGGTTATGGAGCAGATCTGACACCCGGGTCAGGGCGTCCATTCGGGCGGCGCCGGCCAGAAAGCCGCGCAGATCGGCACCCACCAGGGCCGCCGGCAGCAGGCCAACCGCACTGGTGATGCTGGTGCGGCCACCCACCCAATCGAACATGTCAAAGCGGCGCAGCCACTGACCGGCCACGGCCACCTGGTCGAGCTTGCTGTCGAGCATGGTGACCGCCACAGCCTGGGCAGCCCACTGCCCGCCCCGGGCCTCGAGCCGAGCCTGGGCTTGCTCCATGCCGATATGGGGCTCAGGGGTGCCGCCTGACTTGCTCACCACCACCACCAAGGTGGTGGCTAGGCGGCCGTCCAGGCCCGCCAAGGTGCGGCTCATGCCGGCGGGGTCAACGTTGTCGAAGAAGTGGAAGGGGAGACCCTGACCCTCTTCCTGCAGGGCGCGCACCATCAGCAGCGGGCCGAGGCCGGAACCGCCAATACCGATCCAAAGCACGTCGGTGAACGGCTGGCCATTGGGAGCACGGAGGCTGCCGTCGAGCACCTCGCGGCCAAAGGTCTCGATCCGCTCCACCTCGGCGTTGATGTGCGCGGTGGTGGCGGCGTCTGGTGCCAGCTCTGGGGTGCGCAGCCAATAATGGCCAACCTGGCGCTGTTCATCCGGATTGGCGATCGCACCAGCCTCCAGGGCCGCCATCGCCGCAAAGGCCAGCTCGAATCGGGGAGCCAAGGCATCGAGATCGGCCTGGCCGATCGCCATGCGACTCACATCGAGCCAGATACCAAGATCGCTTTCATACCAAAGCAAGTCGCAGAAGCGTTGCCATTGGGTCTCGGCATTGGAGCCATCAAAGTTGGCAAGCATGGGCTTGCGGCTCAAGCCGCTCTCGTCGCCAGAACTTAGATCTGACCCCGCCCCAACACCAGCCCCAGCACCAACACGAGGGACGGACGGAAGACCGTTCCGTAGCCAGGGGACTAATCAAGATAAATTCCGTAATATCAAGCCACAATTAATGAGTGTTTGTGCCTATCCCCACCAGCTACCCGCGCTGGCTTGCCCTCGGCAAGCGGCTGGTAGGGGTTCGGCGTCTGACCGGCCTTGCAGCAGCCCTGCTGGCCGTTGCAAGCATTCCCATCCTTAACGGTCCAAAAACGCCCCTGCTACTGCTGGATCCCGGTCTCAGCG
Organism: Cyanobium sp. BA5m-10; assembly: GCF_024346255.1. Taxonomy (NCBI): domain Bacteria; kingdom Bacillati; phylum Cyanobacteriota; class Cyanophyceae; order Synechococcales; family Prochlorococcaceae; genus Cyanobium; species Cyanobium sp. BA5m-10. Next base: position 13,607 of record NZ_JAGQCP010000055.1, read on the forward strand.
GCAGCATCAGCTCAGCTGCTGGCTCTGAGCAATTTGCAGATCCGCTGCAATTTTCACCAGACGAACTCAAGGAGCTGCAGCTCCGATTTGGTGTCCACGGCCCCCAGCCCCGCCTGGCCCAGTTATTCACCAGTGGCATCGACCAATTAGAGCCGCTGCGCAGCCACACCCTGGGGCGCTTGGTAGAGCTTCGTCCCCTGATCCTGGCCGAATCCCAGCGCCAGAGGATCAATCCCGTGTTGGTGGCGGCGGTGTTGTTTGACGAAATGCGGCACGCCAAACCGGGCGAAGATCTGCCCCTGGCAGCCCATTCCGGCTTATTCAGCACCCATGGCCCCGCCCAGCTAAGCCTCGGCGAAATGGTGCACCAGGGCCTGCTGCCGCCCAATGCCTCCGAAGCCGAAATCACCGAGGCCCGCAACCAGCTGCTCGATCCCGAGCGCAACGTGGTGTTGCTGGTGGGCAAATTCGCCCGCCTCAGTCGCGCCCTCGAGCTGCCCCAGCGCCCCCTCCAGGCCAGCGGCAACCCCCGTGACGCCAAGGCCCTAGCGACCCTGGCCTACCTCCACAACGGCAAGCTCGACTATCCCCGCCGCATCTTGCGCACCATGCAGGATCCCGAACTCCATGCCCTGCTCTACGCCACCCGTAAACAGGCCCCGGCTCCGCTGATCTAATCAACTATTTAGCTAATCAACTAATTATCTAATCAACTATTTAATAATTCAATTATTTAATAATTCAATTAACGGTTGCAGAGCAGGCCGAGGTTTTGCATTCGGGTTTGCAACTCAGACCAACGGAAGCTGCGGGGATCAGCTCGCTCGCCGCCCAGGTCCACCGCCCGGTGGGTGGTGATGTGGGAGGCCGGGATGGGGAAACGCTGCATCCAGCCGGCTAGCAGGGCCGCCAGGGCGTCGTATTGGGCTGAGGTGTAACCGCTATGGGCTGGTCCGTCGTTCTCGCCATCGAGGGGCGTTTCCAAGCTGATGTGCAGGGCGAAGTTATTGATCGAGCCACCCACCTTGGCGTTCGTTACTACCCAGCGGCCGTTGAAGGCCGAATTGCCAGCCCCGAAGGCCCGTTTGGAAGGATCGAGCACCTGGACCACCGAGCCATCGCCACCAATCAAGGTGTGGTA
>NZ_JAGQCP010000056.1:0-14549 GCF_024346255.1 Cyanobium sp. BA5m-10
CCATCGAGGCTTCCACCTTGAAATCCTTGGGAAGAAAACCCCGGATCGTGCGGGCCTTCGTCGGACTTTCAACAATGACCAGGGTGTGACCCACAGGCACGCGGTGAACCGCTACCTCTTTATCGCACCGGCGGGCCCAACGGCGGAACTCAAGCCCAGATGTCCAAGTTGACCTGAGCGCTCGACCAGAGTCCATCGAGCCGGGCGAGCACCGATTTACCGAGGGTGAGATCGGTGAACCCTGGGTCCTGATCCGAGGCCAAGAAGGCCACATCACTTAGGGACTGGTGCTTCTTGAACACGTCGCGATGCAGCTCGATAAATTCGCCGGCCTGCAGATCGCGGATCCAGACCTCTCCATCGCCGGAGAGCCTGAAACGGTCAAGACCATCGCCGCCGAATAGGCTCAGATGGCCATCAGTCCCCGGGTCGATCAGCAGGTCGTCGCCGCCAAACCCATAGGACTCCCGCACACCCTCCGTGTCCTCGTCGGGAAGGCCAGTGAGCACATCCGCCGTCATGGTGCCGAATTCCTGACGAGTTGTGGCTGCGGCATCGTCCTCATCGTCCTCATCGCCGAAGAGGCTGAAGGCCTTCAAGCTGGCATTGGTGCCGGCACGGGTGCCAAGGATCTGGCCCTGCCAGTTGCCATCATTGAAATGAATGCCCCCATACAGGCGTGAGAGGCCGGCCTGCTCAGCGGCACCATTGAGGTAATCCCAGGACAGCGTGATCGCAGTACCAGTGTCCGGCTGCCCGTCAAAACCGTTGGGATCAAAGCGAGCGGCATCATCCGCCAATGTCACCGACTTTCCGAATACATTGCTGCCCAGATAATTACGAATGAAAGTTGAAGCTGCGCTGCTGTAAGCCGAGTGGCCCGAATTAACATCGGGAAAGCTTGGCGTCAACGCGGCAGGGTTCTGATATGGCCGCCAAGCCTGTCCAACAAGCGGGGTCTCACGCCAATCGGTTAGCGGTTCGCCCGAATCCGTCGTGGTGCGGCCGTAGTAGTACTCACGAATCGCCGTAATCGGGCGAACGGAGTCGAAGTGGTATTTAGTTGCCCAGGTGCCTATTGAAGCATCCAGCAGCGACTGGCTGACCCCAAAGCTCAGCTTCATCGCCTGATCAAGCGACAGCTGGCGATCCCGGATGAGGTCGTTGGTGAAGCCCATCCAAACACCGGGGGGGTAGGCAGAGCCAGGGCCCGCCTCCCAGTATTCCGCGATGGCCTTCTGTTCGGCCGTGAGATTCATGCTGTACTGCAACACCTGATTGAGTTCAGCCACAAACAAGGGGTTGAGGCTGCCGTCACTTGTGTAGGGGGTGAGAACGGAGTCGGGCATCAGCTCACGCCCCGAAGCGAAGGGGGTCACGCCACCCCACTGGGGCGTCAGCGGGCGCTGGCCGGGGAGCGGCTGCCAGGTGGTGTCGAGTGTGTCCCTGGGGTTGGCGGGGTCGAAGCGGCTTGGAGCGGGCTCATAGCCGGTGGTATCGGCATAGTTGTTCTGCTGATTCGAGCCATCCAGCAGGGCATAGCTGTTGATGGACGCAGACACCTGCCCCCCCAGGTTCAGTGCAATAGCGCGCAGAGCGGCGCCCTCTGGTGTTCCAGGCTGAAGGGCAGCCAGCTGCAGCTCCATCAAGGCTGCAGAGCGATCCAGCAATGTCTGCGGCAGCACGCCACCACTGAACAGGGTGGCACCCACCGTGCGAATCACGGTGTCGGCAGCTACTGCAATCACCGCATCGCGCAGGCGCTGCAATCCAGAATCTTGATCTAAATCATCCGTCTGATCGAGAAGATCCTCAAGATCTTGTTCGGATAAATGATTGTAAATCGAGCCCTTAGCGTCCTCATCAAAGATCGCCCAGCTGTCATAGAGAGCGGTGTTCACCAGGGCGTAGAGACGGGAGCTGATGGTGGGCCCCCTGCGAGCCGCAGTGGCCAGATCCAGGGCAAGCTGATTCCAAGCCAGCAGCTGATCGGGAGAGGAAGCAGTCTCAAAATCCCCATCGTCACCGCCATGGTCGCGTCCATCAAACTCAGACGTCTGAGCCCCACCTGGCGCGAGTTGGGGCGAGGGGGCCCCATCGTCATCGTCATCGTCAGACGATGCAGACCTCACCGCCGCCAGGGTCTTAGGAAGATCCACAGAGGCCGCCGCCAATGAGCGAACGATGCTGGCAGCCACTGGCACGGCGGCGGCGGCAGCCCAACTCGCACCCGACAGCGCCGAGAAGGAAACAGCAGAAGGCGTTGACGTCCCAGTCAGCACCAATGGGACCAGAGGGCTCTGAGAAACAGCGGTGGATGACGGTGCGCCTGCCACCAGTGACGCACTAGGGAACGAAGTCAGGCCGGCAGAGCGTTCAGCAAGCGACACGTCAACGCTCAACGATGACAAGGAGGAGCGCGAGTCCAGCCCCGCTAGATCCGTCAACACACCAGCATCAAAACCCTCATCTGAGCGGCGTTGCCAAAATTGCGAAACGGGCACTGGACTTTGCTACCGCAATACATTGAGTTGATCAAAACCCACCACACACGCAGGGTCAAGCAAACCCACTGCAGATAAGGGCGACTTCGCGCAAAACGAACATTGACACCTCAACGAGTTACGCCAAGGAACAATCGCGATTGATTGCGAAAACTTAAGACGCGCAATCTTTCGCAGCAATGGCAAGGCAAGCGGCTGCTCGAGCAAGGGCTATCAGAGGGCAACTTAATGAGATTTCGTTATCCACTATCAAACGAGTTTACGACCTTCAGCTATGATCAACCACGCTGGGAAGCTCCGCGCTCGTGTTGCGGCCTAAGTCGGCATGGCTCGAGTACCGCTCTATCCCAAGTGGCCTTGTCAGTTGGGCAAGCGGGCCGTCAACTCCTGAATCAGGGTGCGGCGGGCGATCTCGAGGTAATTCAGACGCCGCTTGAGCTGGGTGATCTGCTCTTCGCAGTCGCGCACAGCCAGCACCAGCTTTTGGGCCTCGTCAGGAAGGCTGTTGATGGGGTAATTGCGGTCACCGATTGTGAGAACAGGTTGCTGTTCGACAGCTGCTGGCGCCTCGCCAGCATTAGCAGGGATATCAGTCATCAGAGGATGTAAAGAATTAAAACAACGGGGAGAGTGAGGATCGCGGTGCCTTCGCGCAACGAGCGCGAAGTCCAGATCAGCGGCGTTCGGTCATGGGCTTGAACAGGTCATTCACGAAATCAAACACGAGACTAATCATCGGTTTCTCCTCGAGAACCACCCGTGCCGTGATCCCCATACCGGAACGCAAGGACTCCGCAGGGAAGCTCGCTGGGATTCCGGCCGGAGGAATACGGATGCGTGCCATGTAGGCCGGAGCCTGTCCCTTAGCATCAGGGGTTGAGGTGGTGGGGGAAATAGATTCCACCTCCCCCTTGAGGGTGCCGAAGTCATTGGACGGGAACGCATCGACGGTGATCTCGGCCGGCTTACCTGGCGTGATGGGAGCGGCCAGACGCGAGGACACCTGCACGGAAGCGATCAGGCCTTCTTTAGGAACAACCGTGGCGAGTACATCGCCCGCCTGCACCCGCTCTCCCTTGGACTGAACTGCCATTCGCTGGAGAGTGCCAGCGATCGGCGCTTGAATATCGAACTGCTTGGCACGACCCTGCAGCTCCTTCAGTTGGTTATTCACATCATTAAACTCGATCCGAAAGTTGGTTGATGCTTTTGCCATCTCGGCCAGGAGGACCTGGAACTCCTGACGACTTTGAAACAACTGGTTTTTCTTCTCAAGTAGCTGGACCTCCTGAACAGATCCTTGCTTAAACAAACCCGCCAAGCGCGCAACGATATCTGCATTAAGTTGAATCTGGGCTTTGGTCTGGAGCAGGCGATTACGGAAAGAGACCTGCTCCTGGTCGTTCCTCTGTTCCAGCATGGAAATCTTGCGTTTCAAGCTCTGCAAGCGTGGATCGAGATCCTCACGGCTCAGCACAAAAAGAACCTGTCTGGCGCTCACAGTCTGGTATTGCCGAACCTTCACCTCTGCCACCAAGGCAGTGTCAGGACTTTTAATGCTGACCTCAGAGCTCAATGTCTCAAGTTGGCCAGGGAGGTTTGAGGTCTCTTCGAGTTTGTTCACGGAAGCCCAGACCACAAGAGACACCGAACCGATGCTCAGCCCCCAGATCATGATCCTGGTCCAGACAGGTGGCGGAGTGAGCAGCAGCTGATGGTTCTTTTCAACCTCTCCTTCTGCAGAGGAGGACATGGATGATTGAACTCGATCTCCAGAGCTGAATAGGCGTGTAATGAGTGATTTCATCATCCACCCAACTGCTGCTGATAGAGGGCGAAATAACGCCCAGACTTAGCCATCAACTCATCGTGAGTCCCAACCGAATCAATTCGTCCTTCGTGCATCATCACAATCTGATCAGCCTTAGTGAGGGTTGACAAGCGATGGGTGATCATCAGCATTGTGCGGCCTTTGGCATGCCGGCGCAAGTTGCTTACGACCTGTTGTTCTGTATCAACATCCAAGGCACTGGTTGCTTCATCCAAAATGATCAGGCTTGGGCTCTGAAGCAGCATGCGCGCCAAGGCAATTCGTTGGCGTTGACCACCAGAAAGACCTGCGCCCTTTTCCCCGAGAGGAGTGCTGTAGCCATAGGGCAGGCTCATGATAAATTCATGGGCACAAGCCATCTTAGCGGCCTCTATCACCTCACTGGCCTCGGCCTCAGGATCGGCAACGGCAATATTGGAGTAGATCGATCCCTCAAAAAGAAGACAGTCTTGAGGCACAAAACCGAGCTGACGGCGTAGCGAATACAGTTCAACTTTACCGACGTCTAGATCATCAATCAGAACCTTGCCCTTGGTCGGCTCATAAAGACGCGGGATCAGCTTTAGAAGGGTGCTTTTGCCACAGCCACTCTGACCAACAATTCCCGTGAAGCTGCCGGCGGGTATCTCAAGACTGACACCAGCCAACTGCGGATTTGCTGTACTGCCGTAGCCAAAGCCCACTTGATCGAAGTTGATTCTCCCCTTGATCGGCGGCATCGCAATATTAGTCTCTTCATGATCACCTGTTTCCAGGGGCTGGTTAACTACATCACCAAGACGCTCCACCGCCATTGAAACTTCCTGGAAATTGTTCCAGGTACTAGCGAGTCTCAATATTGGCTGAGTAACGTATCCGCTAATGATTCGAAAGGCAATAAGGCCTCCCAACGTTAGCTCATTTTCCAGAACCAACCAGGCCCCCACGCAAATTACAAGGATGTTCGTTGTTTTATTGATCAGCTGAAGCGTATTTGAACTGGCCGTATTGGCGAGAACGGTACGAAAGCCTTTGTTGATATCATCCAAATGTCGATCTTCCCAGTTCCGACGAGCAGTTAGCTCGCTATTCTGGAGCTTGACGGTCTGAATACCATTCAGAACCTCAACCATATAGGATTGGGTTTTGGAGTGAGCTTCTGCCCTCTGGCGAATGAGCTTCTGAGTGACCGGCGTGAGCCCCAAGATAACGATCAGAAGCAGAGGAATACTTCCAAGGATAATACCCGAAAGCAGGGGAGAGTAAAAGAACATCACCCCGAAATAAAGCAGAGCGAAAATCGAATCCAAAACAACGGTAAGCGCAGTCCCGGTTATAAAGCTGCGAATTTTATCAAGCTCATTCAGACGGCTGGAAAGCTCGCCAACAGGTCGCCTCTCAAAATAACGAGCATTGAGACGAAGCAAGCGCGAAATAATTGACGAGCCAATCGTTATATCAATGCGGTTTGATATTTCCATGAACTGAAAGGTGCGCAGGCTGCTGAAGACAAGCTCAAGCAGCATGAACAACACCATCAGAACAGCGAAACCTCCGAGTGCACTCGAAGCACCCTGCCCGATCACCCGATCGATGATCTGCTGAAACAGCAAGGGTGTCGCCAAAGCGAAGAGCTGGGTGATGAAGCTGGCGATAAACACCTCCAGCAGCGGCAGCTTGTACTGACTCAAATAGGGCAGCATCCACCCCAGGCCAAAGCGTGCCCTGGGGGTATTCGAGCCCGCACTAACCACCACAACGCGCAGATTGGTGGCAGAGCTGGGTAGCAGCGACTCGACATTAATAAGCTCGATGCCAGCGGCAGGATCCAGGCACAGCAGACCATGGGCCGACGCTTCAACTATCAGCCGTGGCTGCTGATGCTCATCCAGAGTAATGGCTGGGGTGGGCAGCCGATTTGCATCAGCGGGACGGCAGGTGACAACCCGGCCAATCAGGCCGAGCTGATCAATCACGGTGATCAGCTTGTCCAAGGTGGGGCCACCCTTACTGGACACCAGAAACGTGCCAGCTTTGCGGAGGGTGTCTCGCCGAGTGGGAAGAGAGAAATGCTGGCTGATCATCGCCAGCACCGCCTCCTGTCGTTTTTCCGGGGTGCGCCCACTCACCGGCGCATAGCCCAGCTCCCGGAACCGTCGGCCAAGCTCCTGGCCGGTGGCGCTGCTAAGCAGGCCAAGGGCTGGCGCCAGAGAATCCGGCAATGGTCGTGCAGGCGGTGAAGCGGTTGGCGCAGGAAGCGATGGTGGTGTGGCTGAAGTTGGGCCAGCAATCGCAGTTGGCATGCTGGCCGCTCGCTCTCCATCCAGCTCAGACCAAACGAGCACCCGAGGTAGGGCGCTGTCGGACCAAAACTGGCGCAAGGTTGCGGCGCTGATCAGCTGACCATGTCGGAAGCCCCGATCAGGCCGATCCGCATAGATCAGGCCCGCGGTAGGGGCATCTAGATCCGAGGAGGTTGCCAGACGCCAGCGTCGCTGGTAAATCGCAGGGGTTCGCTGATCCAGCGGCACAGGCAGAGAACCCGTGGCCACCAAATGATGCAGCAGAGGTAGCTCACTGGGAGAAACCGCCTGATTCAGCAATGACTTCACCGCTGCCGCCAAGTCTGCCGGCAATGGAGTGACACCAAGCACGATCAGCTCACAGTTGGTGGAGGCGGTCACCTCCTCCACCAACTGCGTTTCCAAGAGGGCAAGGGCACCGCAGATGTAGGGAGCTTCGACACGCATCACGGTGAGGGAGCCGAAATGACGAGCGGGATCCAGCACACGACAGGAGCCGGAGAGAATCAGCAGAATTTCTTGACTGGCGGAACGGGTCTGCAGAACGGTGCCAGGCGGCACCTCGCGTCGGGGGCAACCATGCTGGCTGGCCAAAGCCTCAAGGGTCGCGAGCTGGGAATTAGAAATTTGCATGGTTCAAGACTTGCCGCTGTTCAACCAGCCGATCAGCGCTTGTAGATCACTCTGGATATCAGTACCAATCTGAGATTTGAAGCAAATCTCTTCAAGAAAACGCTTGGTATTGTCATCGTATTCGCTATCAAAGCGATACTCCATACGAATCAACGTATGCCATTCATCGGCCTGAAATGGTCCGATCAGATGCCCAGCCTGGGCAGTACGCAAACGCGCTGCCACCTCGGGGTGAGGGGTCGTGAGATCGACAGGACCAACAATGCCCTGTGTCTTTGCTTCCGGCCCGTTGGAGTACTGGGTCGCAGCCTCAGCAAAGGTGATCTCGCCGGCCTCGATGGCGTAGAAGAGCTCTTGGCAAAGCCCGGAATCAGCAACTCGTATCAAACCGTAGAGAACCCGATCTAGTTTCTCTTTGTACCGCAGATACAGACTTTCGCCAGAGGCCGTCACCAACTGCTCGCGGAGCTCGGCCCGGCGCCAAGCGTGGATGGCTTCGGAGACCAGATCTTCACTGGTCATGCCATGCGTGAGGCACCAGCGCTGACGATCCTCGAGAGTAGTCAGGCCATTCTCTTCACAGTACTGCTGAAGAGCAGCAGCATGGATCTGGTCGGGATCGGAAAGATCAGCATGGGCAAAAACCACCTCCCGCTCCTTGAGCTGGCGAACGAATGATTCGGCCATGTCAAAGCGGAACAGCAGTGAGATCAGATCCCTGCCACTAGCCTGTTCTAGCGCAAAGAGAACCGTGGTACCACTCACAGGCGAAGAAGAAGGTTCCAGAAAGCTTTAAGGCTATTCAGTTGAAATATTATCGCCAATAGCTAAATGGGCAAGAGGAGAATCCCGCATCAAGCGATGGTTCACTGGGAGGACTTTCTCAACCAAGGGAGTCCGCCTCCAAGTCTCACATGGCAGTCAAGTAGTTGCATCGACATCAGAGCGTCTGCAAGCCCAGGGTCAACAGCCTGGGCTGCTACCAGATCACGGCGCAACATATCCAGACTATTCCAGACATGAGGATCTTCATCGTCTCGGCACTGCTTGCGGATCTCGTCCAGCCAAGCAGTCCAGACGATATCTATCTCATCGAGGGGGTCGTGCAGCAACTGATCCAAACGCTGGTTGATCTGGGCGATCAGCTCACCGGGCCTGCTGGCACAGCCAAGCAATTGCCAGAGAGCACCCCCCTGGTTCAGATCGAGCATGGCTGGGCTTCGGGACCCAGCCGGGTCGGTTGGGTCGGTTGGGTCGAAGATCAGCGGCTGAGACAGGAGGCTCAGACGTCCCTGGACCAGACGAAGCTGTAGCTGGATGGGATGCCCGTCTCGCTGTGGCAAGCACAACGGCCACTCGGCCTCCAGCTCCGGGTTGCGACGCTGGAGTTGGATAGAGCGGCCAAGACCCGACTCGAGCAGAGAGCGAAACCCGCGTTCCACGCCACTGGGCATGACCAGCATCCCCATCATCAGGCCGACGATGGTGGATGGTTCTCCAACTTTGCCCATCAACTGGTTGAACAGGCTCTGCAGCGGGTTGTCCGACTCGGGCTCACCATTGCGCTGGCGCCTGAATGCTGACCCAGGCGACGACAGATCCGGCCGATCAGATTGGCCAGCACCAAGGGGGGCTTGGCCGCGCCCCGTGGGGCGGCCGGTCGCGTCCTCGCCATCGAGAGAGGTGTCATCGGAGCCATTGCGACGGCCACCAGTCGGAGCTGTCTCACCACCACCAGCGGAAGCCTGTGGCCCAGCGACCGAGTAATCGGCACCCGCACCACTTGATCCAATCGCGTCGGCGTCTGTGCCGGCTGCATCTGGGGCAGAACTCACGGCATCAACAGGGGGAGTGGAAGCAGGATTTGGCGCAGGCGTCGGCGACGGAGAAGGGGGTTGTGCTCGCAGCGGAGCAGGCGTGATTGGTGCAGCCGTGATCTTCACTGGGGCACCCGGGTCATCGATCACGCCGAGGGTGAGATTGTTATCGCCGAAGCCGTTATCCGTCAGGGTCAACAAGATCTTGCTGATGCGCCGCTCGCCATCGATGCTCTGCACCACGAAGCGGGCGCCATCCCCCACAGGCTGCCCAGCGGCATCGAACCGTTGGGTGAAGTCGTACCAACCGGGCTGGGTGATCGGCCGTCCATCGAGATCCCGCAGAACCAGCCCCTGCAGTGCCGCTGCAGCCACAGTGTCTGGCGCCACGAACTTGCGGTAGGCATTGAACTCGCCCTCCAGCAGGCCAGAACCGGATACATCCAGTTCAACCACCACCTGGGTGCCGAGCCGCGAGGGATCTGCATCCAAAAAGGCATTGGCATCCGCCGCCTTGAGAAGAGTGAAGCTCAGGGGATCCCATGGCATTGCCATCACGGCCCCGTCCTCCAATCCCGCGTCCATGGCCAGACCCGCGAAGCGGTCGTCGTCCTTGGCAAGAACAGTCAACTCCCGGACCTGATAAGCGGCCTCCGCCTGGCTGTACAACTTCTGTGAAGCCGGATCGGTGGATGAGCGAACCCTCAGCATCACCACGGAGCGGTCATCCTCAAGGGTGCCCTCCACCGCCGACTGGAAATCCGCCTTGCTGCGCCAGGCCAGCAAGTGGGAGGCGCCCAGATTCGCGAGTTTTGCCAGGTCATCGTCGACGGCGATGCTGCGTCCCTTGCGCTTGAGCAGATCAGCCAGTTGTCGCTCCATCGCCGGCGTGGCCACATCAGGCGCCCCCTCCGAGCGGGTCATCAGCAGTGCCCGCTCCCACGGACTCTGGCTGAAGCCATAGCTGGCGCCTTCGTCATCGGATTCAACGCGGCTGCGCGTGGCCAGCTCGATGGCCACGGTGCTACTGGGTTGACCGGGAGCCAAGATCTCAAGCCAGTTCAGATCAAACGCTGCAGCCTCCCGGGACACCAGTTTCGCCAGCTCGCTGATCGGGATGCGCCACTCCCGATCAGCGTCGTCGTTTCCAGCCATCGCAGCCAGCCAAGTGCTCTCCAGCTGAGCCGCCTGCTCGGCGTTCAGCCCGGCCAGTCGACGGAACGCCGCCGAGAGACGCAGCGTCAGGAGCTGATCGGAGCGCAGATCGAGCTCGACACTGTCCTGGTCGTCACCGAACTGCAGGGACGGTGACGCAAACAGATCGGCCAGACCCACCAGCTGACCGCCATGCACTGAAGAGTGATGGGGATTCACATAGAGGGGAACCAGCTCACTAAGGGGATTGAGCCGCAGCTGAATGGTCTGCGCGACGGATTGGAGACCATCGCTGGCGGCAATGGTCATGGCCGCCTGGATGGGCTGCGTCAGGCCTGGGATGGCGCATTCCAGAAGCGCACGCCCCTCGCTGTAGACGACCCGAATCGCCTCGCTCAGTAGGCGTTCCTGGTCCTGATCCACACCGCTGAATCGGAGGCTGTACCGCAGGGCATCTCCATCGGAATCACGGAACAGGCTGTCAAGTGCGTAGCGCTCCACGGTGCTGTCGTTCAGAGCCAGGCTCCCAGGCCTGGCAGCCAGGGCCGGGGCCACGTTCTTGTCGCTACCCACGTTCAAGCGGAAGATCTGGCTGACGGCATCGCCATCTGAGCCTTGTGCCTGAAGCCGCACGGCGTAGTTGCCGAGCTGCTCAACGCCTGGATCGAAACGCAACTCGAACAGGGGAGTGCTGCTCAGATCGAGCAGGTTCAGCACTCCATCGTCAGTGCTGCCATCGGCAAGCCCCAGGCCCAGTCCACCCTGCTTCTCGTCCTTGAGGGTGAGATCAATGCGAACGGGACGGCCAGGGTCGTCGAGTCGGAAGTTGAGGGTGAGGAAGGATTCACCGGGTTGATCGCCCAGGGCCTGGCCCAGGCCCATTGCCGGCAGGCTGGCGGCGCTGAAGCGCAGCCGTTGCTGGCCGAGACCGGTGAGATCGGCGCTGCGGAACAGCGGGAACAGATCGCTAATGGCCTGGCGGAGATCAGCTGGCTGATCCGGCGAGAGGGTCAGCCCCTGCCATTCCAGATCGAGATCGATACCGATCACCCCAGGTGAGGTGCTGGCGCTGCGCAGATCGGCCACGCTGATGGCGAGCTGAACACCTGTACCGGCCCGCAGGTTGGCAAGATCAGCCGCGCTGATCAGCTCACCGGTCTCCAGCAGCCGCAGAACCGGCTCCACGGTGATCCGCTCCGATCGCTGCGGAGATTGGGCGCCTCTATCCAACAGGGTGATCCAGCCGGCCTGATCGGCGCTCACCGGTGTGAGACTGCCGTCGATGCCGCGACGCAGCAATTCGAAGCTGTAATCGAGCTGACCACCTCTGAGCTGCAGGAAGGCGTCAGCGATCTCCACAACGCTGGACTGGCCGGGCTTAAGTCGAAGGTCTTGCAGGACCTGGTTGACCTCCACCAGCCCATCGGCAGCCGTGATGCCGAGATCAAGCTGATACGTGCTGGTCAGGCCGCTGCGGTCGGCGGCGATGAACTGGAGGCTGAGCAAGCCGCGATCATCAGTGCCAGGGCTGAGGCTGAGTTCACCGGTCGCCGAATTCCAGCTGAGCCAGTCGGGTATACCCAAGCTGGAGGTGCTGCGGGCCTTCAGGCTGTAGCTGAGTGCGTCGCCATGGCGGACATCGATATCACTAAATATCGAGTCGAGATCCAGTTGGAAGCGCGAGCCGACCTGCAGCAGACGCCCCTCGCTCGCCGGAACGAGGCGATTAGGCGCCTGATTCACGTTTTGCACCGTGAGCTGGAAGGTGCTTGCTGCTACGGCACCATCACGATCCAGAGCACGAAAGCTGACGGTGTGCGTGCCAACAGCGGCGTTATCGGCCAAGCCGCTGACGCGCCCCGTCTGAGGATCGAAGCTCAGCCAATCGGGTGCCTGCACCTCGAAACGGAGTCGATCGCCGATCAGTCGATCGTCATCACGGAACAGGGAGGGGAGGTCAAAGCTCAGGCTCTCTCCCTCACGGATGGTGCGCTGCTGCGGCAGCTCACCCACCTGATACGGCGCTCTGTTGAAGGTCTGATCCACCACCTGAAGTTGCAGGCGGGTGCTGGCGAGGAGACCATCGCGGTCTGTGGCACTGAGGGTGAGGCTGACGGGATCCGCGCCGGCAAGGGGCGCAACACCGCTGAGCAGGCCCGTGAAGGGATCAATCCGCAGCCAGCTGGCCAGGTCAGGGTGTCCTTCGAGATCGAGGCTGTAGTTGAGGCTGTCGCCGGAATCCTGATCGCCGAACAGATCCGTCGGCAGGGTGATGCTGAACTCTCGCTGCTCTCGCAGCAGGATCAGCGGCAGCTCCTCGCCACTCCACTGCGGGGCGTCGTTGACGTTCTCGATGCGCAGGGAAATGGTCTGAACCGCGCTGGCACCGCTCTGATCACGGGCTTCCACCTGCAGCAGCCAGCTGCCCACCTGGGCCTGGTCGGGATTGCCTCCTAGCACACCGGTGGTCGCATCCAGGACCAGCCAATCCGACTGAGCATCAAGCAGCCGGAAGCTGAGCCGATCGCCCACCCCGAGATCCTGATCGCGGAAGAAGGCGCTCAGATCGAGCTGCAGAGGCTGGTCCTCCAGAGCGGTGAGCGGCGGGGCCGCCAGGACTTCGGGGGCGTCGTTGACGTTGTTGATCACCAGGCTGAGCTGCTGCTGCCAGCGGCGTCCGTCGGCGTAGAGGCCTTCCGCCAGGAAGCGCTGCTCACCCACCTGGCCCTGGTCGGCCAGGCCATGGATCACCGGAATCAGCGCTGGATCACTGCCCACCGCCAGCACACGGGCGGGATCAAGGGGCAGATTGCGACTGGTGGGCAGTTTGTTGGGGCTGATCTGCAGATTCAGCCCCTCAGGCCCGATGCTGCCCACCGCGAATACCAAACTCGCGAACAGATCGCGCAGGCCATCCCCCAGCACGGACCCTGTCCCAGAACTAGGCAGTGCCGCGGCCCCCAGGCCGCTGAGGCGGCCGGCGGCAAGATCAAGATCACCACTGTCCCGGAACAGGGGCAGGCTGGGGTCGAGGGTGACCTTCTGCAGGTTCAGGGCAGCCGGATCCCACTGCAGATCGAGATCCAAACCGATCAACCCGGCACCATCAGCACGGGTGTCGGTGACCACTAGATCAGCCTGAACCAGGCTGCCAGGCTGCAGGGCGGCGATATCCTCAGGGCTGAGCAGGTGACCCCCTCCATCGCGGAAGAGGGTCTCGATCACCAGCCGTTCAGCCAGGGTGGCATCGGGGCGGCGCTGCTCCATTGCCAGCCAATCAACCGACCCCGTGGTGAGCGGCTGGAGCTGCAGAGACACCAGCTGCCCATCCAGAGGAAACAGATCCGACAGCGCCAGGCTGAAGGGCTGATCCTCGTCCAGAACAAAACGGTGATCAGCGCCCAGCTGGCTGAGGGGAGCCAGGGGAACGCCAGCGCCATCGACAGCCTGCCAGCTGAGCTGCTCCAGCCCACGCCACTGGTCGATCAGCGGAGCCTCACTGGCATGCACCGTGGCCGTATCAACGCCGGCACCGGTATCGATCCAGAGCTGATCTGGCTGGCCGTGCAGGAGAACGATGGCATCATCGCCATCACCGAGCCGCAGTGCCTCCAGGCCCGCCAGCAGGTCGATGTCGCCGCTGCCCTTACGAACCAGCAGCTGATCGCTGTTGAAGGCATCCCACAGCAGTGGAGGCGGGTTGGCCTCCAGCAGCGTGGAGGGCAGCAGGTGGGGCTCGTCCACAACGGTCAGCCCCGTCAGCTGATCCAGATCCACCAAAGTGGAATAGTCGGCCAGATCCAGATCTGTGCTGCCCTGAAAGACAGCGCTGCCGTGCTGGCCGTTGAGGCTGGCAACGGCAGCATCAATGCGCGCCCAGTCGAGGCCACTGGCAGACACTTCTGCCAACGGGAGATTGAGGGGTTCCGCAGCAACGCCGAGCTGAGCAAGGGGGTCCGTGGCCGCCAGCACGGGCTGGCTCAAGAACCCGAAAGACAGCGGGTCCTGCTCCAGAGGAACAGACCACTGGCCGACGAGGAAGTCCTTTTCGATTGAAGTGGGAGCCATCAATGCGAACGTCACCTGCGAGGCCACTGCTGGACCTCAACCCCCATGATGACCGGCAGGAGGCTTGCTTGGACAAGCGGGAGCCACAGCGACGTTTTGGGCACACTGGCGCCCGCAAAATGATGAGAACGTAAAAAAAAGCCCCGGGTGATCCCGGGGCTTGGGCTGCCGCTGATCGGCCATCAGCAGATCAGACGTTCGTCAGCGCGTACTGCTGGCTGTGCTGCTCTTCCCACTGCGTCACCACTGAGGAGGCGAG
>NZ_JAGQCP010000057.1:0-13780 GCF_024346255.1 Cyanobium sp. BA5m-10
TGGCCAGGGGGTGGAACTGGCGGCCGATGGCCAGATCCACCACCGCTTCGGTGGCGGTGTTGAGCAACTCCAGCACCAGCACGGCCGCCACGGTGAGCACCAGCACGGCCAGTTGGGCCGTGGGTAGTTGCAGCCACAGCCCCAGGCCAAAGACCACCGCCCCGGTGATCACATGGATGCGGAAGTTGCGCTGGCTGGCAAAGCCATAGGCCAGGCCCTGGGCGGCATAACGAAAACTTGCCGGCAGGTCACTGGCCACAGTCCAGGCCCGGGCCCTGAGGCGGCGCCCACGAGTTTCTGGGGTCGGTAAGGGGCGCAGGTTGATCATGGCTCCGCCGGCACCTTAACCAGCCTTTCCTGGCGCGCCAGCATGGCGGCGAGACTGGTTTCGTCAGGGTGGTCCCAGCCCAGCAGATGCAGCAGGCCATGGCTAGCCAGAAACAGCAGTTCCTGCTCCAGGTCGTGGCCATGCTCCGGTGCCTGGCGGGCTGCCGTTTCTATGGAGATGACGATGTCGCCCAGCTCCAGGGGCTCCGCCTCCCCGGATGCCGGCATTGGCGGGGCGCCATCGGTTGCTTCGTCCTGGGCGGCGAAGGCCAGCACGTCGGTGGGGCCTTCCTTCTGGCGCCAGTCGGCATTGAGCTCGGCGATTTCGGCGTCAGTCACCAGGCTCAGCCCCAGGCTGTAGGCGGGCGCTTGCAGGGCGGCGGGGAGTTCCGGGGCCAGCTGGTGTAGCCAGGCGCTCAATCGTGTCTGCCACTGATCGGCATCTAACAGCAGCGGGGCCACCTCCAGATCGGGATCAGCCAGATCGGGATCAGCGCTAAAGGCCAGGTCGAGATCGGTCGAGGTGGCCATCTCAGCCTCCGGGTAGTTGGGGGCGGCCGAGCCAGGCGATCAGCACCAGGAAGCCCGTGAGCCCGAGGGCGGTGAGGCCGAAGTGAAACAGGCTTTGGCGGCCCTTGCGCACCATGTTGCGCATCGCCAGCTTGATGAAGCTGGGGTTTTCGCCGGTTTTGCCGGTATCAGTCATCGCTGCCGCCTCCAGCTAGCTCGACGCCCGCATGCAGCAGGCTCTGGATAAAGGGATCGAGATCGCCGTCCATGACGCCCTGCACGTCGGTGGTTTCCTGCTGGGTGCGCAAATCTTTCACCATTTGATATGGGTGAAATACGTAGTTGCGGATCTGGTTGCCCCAGGCCGCTTCCACAATGTCGCCGCGGATGTCGGCGATTTCGGAGGCCCGCTGCTCCTGGGCAATCACCAGCAACTTGGCCATCAGCAGGGCCATCGCCTTCTCTTTGTTTTGCAGCTGGGAGCGCTCCTGGGTGCAGCGCACAAACAGGCCGGTGGGGATGTGCAGGATGCGCACGGCAGTTTCCACCTTGTTGACGTTCTGGCCGCCAGCGCCGCCGGAGCGCGAGGTGGTGATCTCCAGGTCCTTGTCGGGGATGTCGAGCTTCACGTCCTCATCGATCTGGGGCATCACCTCCACGCCGGCGAAGCTCGTCTGGCGTTTGTCGTTGGCATTGAAGGGGGAGATGCGCACCAGCCGGTGGGTGCCCTTCTCGTTGCGCAGGTAGCCGTAGGCATAGCGGCCCTCGATCTCGATCGTGCAGCTCTTAATGCCGGCTTCTTCCCCCTCGCTGAGCTCGTCCACACTCACCTTCATGCCGTGGTCTTCGGCCCAGCGGGTGTACATCCGCATCAGCATCAGGGCCCAGTCCTGGGCGTCGGTGCCGCCGGCACCGGCGTTGATGCTGATCACGGCGCCCTCCTTGTCGTAGGGGCCGCTCAGCAGGCGCTCGAGCTCCCAGCGATCCAAATCGGCTTTGAGGGACTGCAGGGCTTGGTTGGATTCGGCCAGCAACTCCTCATCGGGCTCGAGGTTGTAGAGCTCCACGGTGGCCTCCCCGTCGGAGACGCTGGCCTGCCATTTCGCCAATTGCTCAAGCTGAGCCTTCACCTCGTCGAGCTGGCGCATCTTGACCTGGGCCTGCTTCTGGTCGTCCCAGAAGTCGCCCTGGGAGGCCAGCTGCTCAAGGTCCTGTTGGCGGGCTTTCAGGGCCGGTACGTCAAAGGCAGTCCTGGGCGTTGCCCAGGCGGTCAGTGAGCTCGGAGAGGTCGCGCTTGAAGTCGGTGAGATCGAGCACCGGTGCAGCTGGATAGTTGCTTGACGGTATCAGCGCCGGCCAGCTTCGCCGCTAGGGGGCGGGGCTGGGGGAGCGGTTTTGTTGATTAGCTAAGTCTTGGCTTAGCTAATCGATATAGGTGCGAGGCTCCCGGGCCCGCGCGCCCTGGCCCGCTTCTACGATCAACAAAACCTGACCGGAGCCGTCTAAATGGCCGCCACCGTTGAGATCTACACCTGGCGGGCCTGTCCCTTCTGTGTGCGCGCCAAGGCCCTACTCGACCGCAAGGGAGTGGCTTACGCCGAATTTGCAATCGATGGCGACGAGTCGGCCCGCTCGGCGATGGCGGCTAAGAGCGGCGGGAGCCGCAGCGTGCCCCAGACCTTCATCAATGGCCAGCACGTAGGTGGTTGCGACGATCTGCATGCCCTCGAGCGCTCCGGCCAGCTCGACGTTCTGCTGGCGAGCTGAGCGGTGGCATCCCAACTGTTTGTGATCGATCCGATCGCCCGGCTCAATCCAGCCAAAGATTCCAGCGTTGCCCTGATGCAGGCAGCCCAGCGAGCCGGCGAGCAGGTGTGGGTTTGCACCATCGCCGATCTTTCTGCCGCCGAGGTGCCAGGAGACCCCCTGCAAGGCCCTCCCCCGCAAGGCCATGGCGCCTGGGTGGTGGCCACCCCCGTGAATTGCGAGCCCTGGTTTGAACTTGGCGATCCCCAGCTGCTGCCCCTCACCGCCTTTCCGCGGGTGTGGATGCGCAAGGACCCCCCGGTGGATGAGGCCTATCTCTATGCCACCCATCTGCTGGAGTTGGGGGAGCGTCAGGGCGTGCGGGTGCTCAACCGGCCCGCTTCGCTGCGAGCCTGGAACGAAAAACTCAGTGCCCTGCGCTGGAGCCAGCTGATGGCCCCCACCCTGGTGGCTAGTCGGGTGACAGCGCTGGCCGCTTTCACCGCCGAGCATGGCGAGGTGGTGCTTAAGCCCCTGGGGGGGCGGGCTGGCCAGGGGGTGGTATTTGCTTCTGCAGCAACGCCGGGTTTGCGAGCCCTGCTGGAGCTGGTGACTGGCCAGGAGCAGCTGCCGGTGATGGTGCAGGCCTTCCTGCCCGGGGTGAGAGCTGGAGATAAGCGCATCCTGCTGGTGGATGGCGAGCCCCTGGGGGCGGTGAATCGCATCCCCGCCGGTGGCGAGTTCCGCAGCAACCTGGCCGTGGGCGGTGCTCCGGAGGTAACGGAGCTCACGGCGGCGGAGAGGGCTATCTGCGCTGAGTTGGCGCCAGCGTTGCGGGCTGAAGGTTTGTTTTTTGTGGGCATCGATGTGATCGATGGCCGCCTCAGCGAGATCAATGTGACCAGCCCCACCGGCGTGCGCGAGGTGGAGCGGCTGGCCGGGATTCCCCTGGCGGATCAGACGATGGCGCGGCTGCTGGCTGCTTGATGGTCGGTGGCGCAGCTGAGCTGCTGCTGCAGTACGCCCAGTTTCAGGGCCACCTCCTGCAGCTCCCGCTCCACCGTTGAACCCCTCACTAGGCCAGCACCGGCGGTGAGCTCGAGCCGGTCGCCCCGCAGGGTGCCGCTGCGGATCGCCACCCGTAGGTCGGCGTCGCCGGCGCTGTCGATCCAGCCGATTGGGGCGGCGTAGTGGCCGCGCTCGAAGGGCTCCAGGCTGCGCAGCCAGGCCATCGCCTCGCGCCGCGGCAGGCCCGCCACAGCCGGGGTGGGATGGAGGGCGGCGGCGATGCTCAGGGGCTGGTGCTGGCCCAGGGCTGCCGTAATCGGGGTGTGCAGATGCACCAGTTGGCCGTGGCGGGCCAGGCGTGGATGGCGCGGTCGCCGCGGGTTGAGGCCCGCTCTGGCGAGTACGGCGGTGATCGTGTCCACCACCAGCTCA
This sequence comes from Cyanobium sp. BA5m-10, assembly GCF_024346255.1. NCBI lineage: Bacteria > Bacillati > Cyanobacteriota > Cyanophyceae > Synechococcales > Prochlorococcaceae > Cyanobium > Cyanobium sp. BA5m-10. Next base: position 4,024 of record NZ_JAGQCP010000057.1, read on the forward strand.
TGCTCATGGCGATCTTTGCAGGAGTGCAGCAGCCCTGCGGCCTGCTCTCCAGCTGGGGCGGTGCCCGCTAGGGCATCACTGCGCAGTTGCCCCTGGCGCACCGTGAGCAACCGTTCGGGGGAGGCGCCGATCAGGGCAGTCCCGCGGGCTTGCTGCCACAGAAAGCGGCAGCTGCCGCTCTGGTGGCGCCGTAGGGGGGCCAGCAGGGCCAGGGGATGGGGCGCGGCCTCAAGCTGCAGCTCCTGGCGCACGGCCAGCACCACTTTTTCCAGCTCGTCCCTCTCCACCAACTCCAGGCCCCGCTCAACCGCGGAGCGGTAGCTCTCCTGCCATGGCGAACTGCGGCGGATGGCGATTCGACTGACAGCCCTTGGCTCCAGCCCATCTTGTTGTTGCACCAGGCGCTCCAGCCGGCGGGCCTGCTCCCACAGCTCTTCGGCTAGCTGGCGCGGCGTCACGCCACCGCCGAGGCTGCGCTGCAGCCGCAGCCAGCAGTGCTGGCCCTGGCGGCTCAGCTGCCAACGCGGCAGCACGGCCTGTACGCCTGGGATTGCTGTGGGCCCCGGCTGCAGGGGCGCTTCAAAGAAACCGAAGGCCAGCAGCACCCGCGGCCGGGCCAGGGGCGGGCCGCTCTCCGGGGTGGCTAGCCGGCTGAGGCAGGCGCTGGCAAAACGCTGGGCCAGCTCAAAGCGGCGCGGACCACTGAGCTCGAGGCTGTTGGTGCGGCCGGCGGCGGCGATGCAGAGCCCCGGTGCCCCGTCCCACAGGAAGCGGAAGCTGTCGCCGCCTGGAGCCAGGGCTTCATCCTCGGGCTCCAGATGGGGCAGCAGCAGCATCGGGTCTCCGCCGGCCAGGGGTAGGGCCAGGCTGAGGACGCCCTCCTCCTCCAGCTGGCGCGCCTGCTCGTTGGCGGCGACCAGCAAACTGGTGAATGAATCACCCGTTGAATCGGTGAAGGAAGAAGGGGCCTGCACCAGGAAGGGCCGGGGCCGCGACGAAGAGCTGCTCAAATGTATGGGCCCTGCAGTGGCTGCCGCCTGCGGCCCCCATGACTGAGCCCAAGGTCGTCGCAAGCCGTTACGCCAATTCCCTCGATCGCCGCCGCCTCTGGCAGGCGGCGATCAAGTGGCCGATGTACGCCGTGGCGGTGATGCCGGTGCTGCTGGCCGCCGGCTGGCGTCTAGGCCAGGCCCTGCCGGTGCGGTTTGACCAGCTGCTGCTGTTTCTGTTGGCGGCGGTGCTGCTGCTGGCCTGGGAAAACCTGGCCAACGATGTTTTTGATGCCGACACCGGCGTGGATGCCGACGGCAAGCCCCATTCCGTGGTGAATCTCACGGGCCGCCGCGATCGGGTGGCCGGGCTGGCCAATGGCTGCCTGCTGCTGGGCCTGGCTCTGATGGCGCTGGTGGCCTGGCGCAGCAGCCCGGCGGTACTGGCTTTGGTGCTGGCCTGCTGCGGCCTGGGCTACCTGTATCAGGGGCCGCCGTTTCGGCTGGGCTATCGGGGCCTGGGTGAGCCCCTCTGCTGGCTTGCTTTCGGCCCCTTGGCCACCGCCGCCGGCCTGCTGGCCCTGGCGCCAGCGGGGGCCAGCGGGGTGCCCTGGCGCATCGCCCTGGCCCTTGGCAGTGGCCCAGCCCTCGCTACCACCCTGGTGCTGTTCTGCTCCCATTTCCACCAGGTTGATGAGGACGCTGCCCATGGCAAGCGTTCGCCGGTGGTGCATCTGGGTACGGCGGCTGCCTCGGGGTTGGTGCCCTGGTTTGTGGCCGGCTGCCTGGCCCTGCAGTGGGCGCCGGTGCTGCTGGGCCAGTGGCCGCTCACGGCCCTGCTCGGCGTGATCGGCCTGCCGCCCGCCCGTCAGCTGATCGCCCTGTTGCAGCGCCACCATGGCGAGCCTGGGCGGATTAGCGGCAGCAAATTTCTGGCCCTGCGCTTTCAGGCGCTCAATGGTTTGGGTTTGGCCCTGGGCCTGGCCCTGGGGCGCTTCACAGGATGAGCCAGGGGGGCCTGCTGCAGTTGCAGTGGCGGCCCTTCGGCTTCGCCCTGCCCCAGCCCCTGGTTACGGCTGCAGGCTCCGTGCAGCAGCGGCGCGGCTGGCTGCTGCGCTTGCGGAGCCCCCAGGGCGATCTGGGCTGGGGCGAGGCCGCCCCCCTCGATGGCCAGCTGGAGCCACTGGCGGCGGCCCTCGCTGCTTTGGATGCCAGCTATGGGACAGCCGAACTCGAGAGGTTGCTGCAGGCGGGCCAGTTTCCCCCAACCCTTGCCTTTGCCCTCGGGGCTGCCCTGGCAGAGCTGGCCGGCTTGCCGCAGCGCCGCTGGCTGCCGCCGCCGCCTGCGGCCCGGCTGCTGCCGGCAGGACCAGCCGCCATCGATGTTTTGGAGCAGCTTGAGCCCGAGCTGGGGCCGGCTCCGGTGTTCAAGTGGAAACTGGCCGTTTGCGCCGATGCTTTGGAGCGCGAGCTGCTGGAGCAGCTGCTGCAGCGCCTGCCAGCAACCGCCCGCTTGCGCCTTGATGCCAATGGCGGCTGGAGCCGGGCCACGGCGGCGGTCTGGGCCGGGCGTTTGGCGGGCGAGCCGCGGCTGCAGTGGCTGGAGCAGCCCCTAGCCCCGGCCGACCAGGCGGGCCTGGAGGCCTTAGCGGCCCAGGTTCCCGTGGCTCTGGATGAATCGTTGCAGTGCGACCCGGGACTGCGCTGCAGTTGGCCGGGCTGGCAGGTGCGCCGCCCCAGCCAGGAGGGGGACCCTCGAGTGCTGCTGGCGGCCCTGGAGCGGGGCAGGCCGCGGCTGATGCTCAGCACAGCCTTTGAAACCGGCATCGGCCGCCGCTGGCTAGAGCATCTGGCAGCCCTGCAGTCCGAGGGCCCCACGCCGGCGGCGCCGGGCTTGGCGCCGGGTTGGCAAGCCCCCGGAGCCCTGGCCAGCGCCGATCCGGCAGCGGTGTGGGCTGCCGCCGCCCAAATCAGCCGAGATCAGCAGCAATGACGCCCGAGCAGTTGCAAAAGCTCTGGGATGCCGGCCGCCTGGCGGCCTTGGCGGGCCCGGCTGCCAGCGACCAGCAGGCTTTGGCGGCGGCGATCGGGCCCGATGGCCTTGGCCTTTTGGAAGAGCGTTGGGGGCCGGGGGTGGTGCTAGGCAGCGGCGGCAGCACGGGCGGTCGCCGCTGGTGCCTCCAGCCCCTGGCCCACCTGCAGGCTTCAGCGTCGGCTACTGGTCGCTGGCTGGAGGGGTTGGGGCTGGATCCGGCGAGCTGCCTGCACCTCAACTCCCTGCCATTGCATCACGTCAGTGGGCTGCTGCCCTGGGTGCGCGCCCAGCACTGGGGCGCCGGCCACCAGAGTCTTGATCCGGCCTGGATGCGCGATCCGGCCCTGTTGGCTGCGGCTGCCCCGCTGGATCCAGGCCGTCCGGCCTTGCTTTCCCTGGTGCCCACCCAGCTGCAGCGGCTGCTGGCTGCTGCCGAAGGCGTGGCCTGGTTGCAGCGTTTGGCCCTGATCTGGGTTGGTGGGGCGCCGTTGCCGCCGGCGCTGGCGGAGCGGGCCAGGCTGGCCGGGTTGCGGCTGGCCCCTTGCTACGGGGCCACGGAAACGGCCGCGATGGTGTGTGCCCTGGCGCCCGAAGCTTTCCTGGCGGGCGCTTCGGGCTGCGGCGCCCCCTTGGGGGACGTGGAGCTGCGGCTAGGGGCGGAACAGGCCGTTGAGGTGCGCTGTGAGCGGCTCAGTCCGGGCTGGCTGGAGGCTGGCCGGCTCCAGCCCCTGCCGCGCACTGCCGATGGCTGGTGGCGCAGTGGCGATGCCGGCCGGCTGGGCCCAGCGGGGCTGGAGCTGCTGGGACGCCTCGATGGAGCCATTCACAGCGGCGGTGAAACCGTGTTTCCAGATGTGCTGGAGCAGCGGCTGGCGCAGCTGGCCCAGGCCGCTGGCTTGCCACTGCAGGCGCTTTTGCTGCTGCCAACCGATGATCCCGACTGGGGCCAGCGACTGGTGGCCCTGGTGCGGCCCGACTCGCCCCAGCAAGGCTGGGAGGAGCTGCAGTTGGCGTTGCAGCAGCTTTGTGATTCCTGGCCACCGGCAGAGCGGCCAGGTCGGTGGCTGCTCTGCCCCGAGTTGGCGCCAGCGGAGCTGGGCAAATGGCAACGAAATCATTGGCGGGCCTGGGTTGATCAGCTAAAAGCTGTTGAGGTCGTTTCTCCCGCGTCAGTCGATGTCGAGCCTGTCTGAGACCGAAATCAGCAATAAGAAGCTGGCGGCGGGTCTCACCGGAATCTTTCTGGGCGCCTTTGGGGTGCACAAATTCATTCTTGGCTACACCAAGCCGGCGGTAATCATGTTGGTGGTATCGCTTCTGACCTGCGGGGTGGGCTATTTTGTTTTTCAGGTCATTGGCATTATTGAGGGCGTCATTTACTTGACGAAATCCAATGCAGAATTTGAAACCGAATACCTAGATGGCCAAAAAGATTGGTTCTGAGCTCTTAGCCCGGGCACCGGTTTTGTTGCTTTTGTCTGGAGCTGGTGCCCTCAGTTTTGGCCTGGCTGCAGCTATTCCCCACGACGGCTTGCATCCGCTGGCGCTGATGGCGGCCCTGCTGCCCCTGCAGTTGGCGGCGCTGCTTTATGCCTTCAGCCGGCACTAAAGGGGCTGGATGCCTTGGCCCAGGCTCGATGCTTCCAGCCAGCGCTGCAGCCCAGCTGGCAAGGGGCAGCGCCGGCGGCTGGCCGTCTCGATCGCCAGGTGCTTGGTGAGCCCCCTGGCTGCGGCCCTCTCGCCGCTGCGGAAGTTGTAGTGCACCTCAAAGCTGCCGGAATCCAGGCGCCGGGGTTCCAGCTGGATTGCTAGGGGGTCGCCGCAGACAAGGGGAGAAAGGAAGTCTGCGCTGCAATGCACTAGCGGCAGGGCAATGGCGGGTATGTGCCCCGGGGTGGGAAAGATTTCAGCTGCAGGCAGGCCATAGAGCTCCAGGCTTTCTTCGTAAGCCTCGTGGCACCAGCGCAGTAGCTGGTGGAAATGCATCACCCCGGCGGCATCGGTGTCCCCGAAGCGCACGGTGCGGCATAGCAGCAGCCAGCTGCTGGAATCAGCGATCAACCGATCCCATGATCACGTCGATCGAGCCGAGGATGGCCATGATGTCGGCCACCTTGGCCCCTTTGAGGATGTGGGGCAGGATTTGCAGGTTGTTGAAGTCGGCGGCGCGGATCTTGAAGCGCCAGGGGGTGACGTCGTTGTTGCCCTGCAGATACACCCCGATTTCGCCCTTGCCCGATTCCAGGCGGGTGTAGAGCTCACCTTCGGGAATCTTGAAGGTTGGGGCCACTTTCTTGGCCACATATTGATAATCAAAGCCGGAATATTCGCTGCCCTTGCCCTCCGCCATGCGGCGGGCTTCCAGGTGCTCGGTGGCTCCACCGGGAATCATGGCGCAGGCCTGGCGCAGGATCTTGAGGGATTCGCGCATTTCCTTGACGCGCACCCGATAGCGGGCATAGCAGTCACCCTCCTGTTCGCAGACCACGTCCCAGTCGAAGTCGTCGTAGCACTCGTAGTGGTCGACCTTGCGCAGGTCCCAGGGCACCCCTGAGGCGCGCAGCATCGGGCCCGACAGGCTCCAATTGATCGCCATCTCGCGGCTGATCACACCTAGACCCTCAATTCGCTTACGGAAGATCGGGTTGTTGGTAATTAGCTTTTCGTATTCATCGATCTTGGGACCAAACCAGTCGCAGAAGTCGAGGCACTTTTCCAGCCAGCCGTAGGGCAGATCAGCCGCCACCCCGCCAATGCGGAAATAGTTGTTGTTGATCAGCCGCTGGCCGGTGGCCGCTTCCCACAGGTCGTAGATCATCTCCCGCTCGCGGAAGATGTAGAAGAACGGGGTCTGGGCGCCCACGTCAGCCAGGAACGGGCCAAGCCACAGCAGGTGGTTAGCGATGCGGTTTAGCTCCAGCATCAGCACCCGGATGTAGCTGGCGCGCTTGGGCACGGGCACATTGGCCAGCCGCTCCGGCGCGTTCACCACAATCGCCTCATAAAACATGCCAGCCGCATAGTCCATGCGGCTCACGTAGGGCACGAACATCACGTTCGTGCGGTTCTCGGCAATTTTCTCCATGCCGCGGTGGAGGTAGCCGATCACCGGCTCGCAATCCACCACGTCCTCGCCATCGAGGGTCACCACCAGCCGCAACACCCCGTGCATCGAGGGGTGGTGGGGGCCGAAGTTGACCACCATCGGTTCCGTGCGCGTCTCCAGCTGCGTCATGGGGCCGAGGGGTTAAGCGCTTTGCGGTGATCTTAGGAAGGAAGCGCCCGCTAAACGATCTCTGACGAAGAAGATCGCACCAGCGCCCCCGGATAGGGCTCCTAAGCTTGCTGGGGCCGTGTTGAATCCGCGCAAACCATGGGTCAGCACCAGCCAGCGCCTTTGCGAAGGATCACGGCACCGGCAGCCGCAACCCTCTCGCGCTGGCTGCTGGCTCCACACCAGCTCCGGGCGGCCCGCCAGCGCCAGCTGCTTATCGACAGCCTCACGGCAGTGCTTCCCACCGCGGTGGAGAGCAGTCAGGTGGGGTTGGCGATCCTGCAGGGCGCCCGGGCCCTCAGCCTGGCTGATGGCGATTTTGACCAGGAGGAATGGGAGCTTTTTTACTTCTGCATGAAGAGCCTGCGCCTCAGCGATGTCCAGCGCCAGAGCGCGGATTTGCATGGCCCACCCGATCCCAAGCGGATCAGCGCCAGCCTTGCCGCCATCGCAGATCCCCTCCAGCGGCTAGCCATTGCCCGCTGCTACTGCCTGTTTGCGGCGGCGGATGGCCAGGGAAAGGCGGCGGAACTCGGTCTGTTGCAGACCCTGCTCCAGGTGCTTGGTCACCCGGAACTGGAGCGGGAGCTGCCCGATCTCTGCCGCCGCTTTCGCCCAGCGCCCAGCTGGTGGGGTCGTTTTCGCCATGGCTTGGGCCAGCGGCTAGCCCGCTGGGCTTCTCCCCACCGCCGCCGCCGCTGAGTGGCCATGGCAGATCCCGCCGGCAGCGGCTTGTTTGAACATGTGCCCGTGCTGGCCGAGGCGGTGCTGGCGGGCTTTGCTTGCCTGCCAGCAGGCCTGCTGATCGACTGCACCCTCGGCGGCGGCGGCCATAGCGCGCTGCTGCTGCAGGCCAATCCCGGCTTGCGACTTGTGGGGCTGGACCAGGACCCAAGCGCCCGTGCCGCCGCCGCCGAGCGCCTCGCCCCATTTGGCGATCGGGTCACAATCGTGGCCGCCAACTTCGCCGATTTCGTGCCTGCTGAGCCGGCCGTAGCGGTGCTGGCCGATCTGGGGGTGAGCAGTCCCCAGCTGGATGTGGCGGCCCGGGGCTTCAGCTTCCGGCTCGAGGGGCCGCTCGACATGCGCATGAACCCGGAGCGCGGCCAAACGGCTGGGGAGCTGCTTGATAGTGCCGGCGAGAGTGAGCTGGCAGACCTGATCTACGCCTACGGCGAGGAGCGGCTGTCGCGCCGTATCGCCCGCAAGCTCAAGGAGCAGGGGCCCTGGGCCCAGCGCCATACCGCCGAGCTGGCCTACCTGGTGGCCGGGTGCTACCCACCCGCGGCGCGCCGCGGCCGCATCCATCCAGCCACACGCACCTTTCAGGCCCTGCGCATTGCCGTAAACGATGAGTTGGGGGTGTTGGACAAGCTGTTGCACAACGCCCCCAACTGGCTGGAGCCAGGCGGGCTGCTGGCTGTGATCAGCTTCCACTCCCTTGAAGATCGGCGAGTGAAAACGGCCTTTTTGGCCGACGATCGGCTGGAGCGGGTAACGCGCAAGGCGATTAAGGCCAGCCCCGAGGAGGCCGAAGCCAATCCGCGCAGCCGTAGCGCCCGGCTGCGCATCGCCCGCCGTCTCGGGGAGGGGGCGTAGGCGCAGCTAAGGCTGTATCACCCGATCAGGCCGGTGCGGTCTTCGGCGCCAAACAGCTGGCGGAAGGCGGCGGTGGAGATGCACAGCACCAGGGGCACCACCACCAGCAGGCCGCCGTAGCTGAACAGGCCGCCGATGGTGTGGACCACGCCCTCGATGATTCCGAGCCACAGCACCATCCACCAGCTGGGATTCACCACATTCATGCCAGAACCAATGGTTTTGGTGGGATTTGCGGTGCCCAGTAGCGACACCTGAATCAGGAACTTCTGGGTGACCAGCAGCCAGATGTAGAAGATTGCCACCACGATCATGGGGATCACGCTGAGGGCCTCGTTGAGCTTGCCCAGGCCTGCCCCGATCAGGGTGGCGATGGCACCGGCCACGGCTATGAGGATTGCCAGCAGGATGCCGGAACCAAGCAGGCGGGCGCTGGCGGGACGGTCCCAACGGGTGAAGTCGGCGAAGCAGGGCTTGCGGCCCTCCAGGCTCAGCCAGGCGCCGCGGGTCAGGCCGACCACGGTCCATAGCGCCACGATCACGTAGCCGATGATTCCTACGATCAGGGCGGCCCAGGCTCCGGTGGGGTGCACAGCCATCACTTCATTCACGCTGGCTAGGCGAGCCCCGCCTACGGCGGCCAGGGCGGCGAAGGGCAGCAGGATCAGGGCGGAGAGGGCCTCAAACAGCAAAAAAGCCCAGGGGGCGCGGCAAAAAGCAGCCCAGCCGTCTTCTACGGCCTGGAGCACGTGCAGTTGGCTGTCGCTGGAAGGGGTGAGGGCCATGATCAAGGGCATATGGGCCGGACGGTAGCTATGAAGACAGCAGGGCGCATCCCAGTTGTGGGGATTTGATGGAACTGGTTCTGCTGCGCTGGGTAATCAATAACCTGATAAGCAATTCAAATTTTTCTCAGGATCTCGATGGATAGGGCCCAATCGGCACATCTTTCTTTCCTTGAAGAGCTACTAGGGCAACTATCGGGCCGCCAACGTCGACCGGGATCGACCCTCGAGCTAAGCGCCAGACGCGGCACGACCGCGGCGTCCAGTGCCCCCAACGGGGCTTTCACCGGCCTGCAGCTGGCTGCGATAGATCGGCAATCCTCCTTGGCCTCTGCACCGCTTACCCTTTCCCCAGCAGCGGAGTCCTCTCTGGAGCTTCGCAGTGAGCTACGTCGTTTTGATGGAGCCTCCAGCCTGGTGCATGAGCTTCTCGGCGCTGGCCTCGCGGCAGCGGAGCCGACCGTTTGCCGCTGCCCGGCTTGCTCCCAGCTGTTCGTCACCAGCACCAACGTTGCCTCCGGTGTAGGCGTGGCCGCGGCGGCTTTGGGCCTTGATCTCACTTTTAAGCTGCACAGCAACCCCTCGGCCAACCACCGGATCTACCTCGATTTCGATGGCTACTCGCTAGCCAGTTCCCAATGGGAGAACGGCCGGGCACTGCAGGTAGGGGGCTTCTACCAGGGAGGCTTCACCGATGTAACCCAGCAGGCGATTCAGGACATCTGGCGCCGGGTTGCCGAAGACTTCTCGCCCTTCAATATCGACGTCACCACTGAGGAACCAAACAGCGAAGACCTGAAGAAATCCGGCACCGGTGACACCCGCTGGGGAATCCGGGTGGCCATGACCACAAACACAAACCTCGTCACCCAAGCAACGATCTTCAATGCCGGCGGTGGTGGTACCGCCTACCTGGGCAGCTTCAACTGGGCCACCGATGAAGTCTGTTTCGTGTTCAACGGTTACAACGGTACCGATGCCGCCTCGATCTACGCGGCGGCGGAAACCGTGAGCCATGAGGTGGGCCACAGCCTTGGCCTCAACCATGACGGCGGCAGCTACGGCAGCAATTCCA
>NZ_JAGQCP010000058.1:0-13740 GCF_024346255.1 Cyanobium sp. BA5m-10
CCAGCTCAAGCGTCTCCACCTGCTTGATACCGGCTTCTTCTGCCTCCACCTCAAGCCAAAGGCCAATGGCCTCACGGATGCTGGTAAGAGCTTCTTCCCGGGTCTCGCCCTGGGAGTGGCAGCCAGGGAGATCCAGGCAACTCACCGACCAACCCTCGTCTGTCTCCAGTAAACGGATCCTGTACGACACCGCCGGTTCCTCGTTATTCCTTGAACCTAGCCAGGTCCAGCCTCAGCGCTGCAACAACCAGCGCAGCAGCGACAGGCCAATGATCAGCCCGATGCCGGTGTTCCAGAGCCAGGACGGACGCTCGGCCAACCGTTCCAGCCAAGGCGGCAGCTGATCACGCCACTGCTCCATTGCCAGCACAGCCAGCAGCAGCAGGACTAGGGGGATGCCGATGGCCAGAACAAGCTCGCGAAGCATCGGCACCTCTCCTCTGACTGAACCGTATCCAGCTCCAAGCGCCTCGGCAGCAAAGCGCCTTCAATCGTGCTAGTACAGGCGTACGCATTGGCTATGACTCATGGGTGCCCCTCTCCCCCGGCCCGCAGCACTGAATGCCCGGCTCGATCTCCCGATCGAGGAAGTGGTCCTACCTCGATGAGGCGGTGCTGCTCAAGACCCGCAGCCGCAAGGTCTGCATGACCTGCCATTGGTTTAGGCACCACGCCGGGGTGAACTGCATCCCGGTGCTCACCTGCCAACTGCACCAGGGACTAATCGGCCATGGCGAACACCTCACCAGCCGCTGCCAAGGCTGGAGCGATGAAATGACGAGGCAGCAGGGATGGGCGCCGGAGGTGGCCTGAGCAGCTCCTCATGCACGTCGGAGACAAGAAGCGCCCGCTCCTCTCCCCCCAGGAGGGCTGGCTAAGCGATGGACGCCAGGTGCTGCACTTCCAGCCGCTGCGCTACGACCGCTGGAGCCAGAAGCTGGAGGTGACGCTCGGGGAGTTGATCCCTGGGGAGGCAGTGCCGCTGCTCAAGCGGCGCAGGGAACTGATACGGGAGCAGGCGATCAAGCTCTGGGCCCAGAAGAGGCAGCAGGGTTGGCGGGCGTGTTCGCCGCAGTGGGAACCACCACCGCCTCCGCAGCGTGACAGACCTGATCCATGGCGGTGGAGCTCAAGCGTTGCATCACATGGACGACCAATGGCAGGACTTTGAAGACGTGTGAGACCACTAACCAGCCATTGATCAAGACCCCAGGCGCCCACTGGGCCTGGGGGTTTCCTGTAGGTGGGGATAAAGCTCAGCGACCAGACAATCCGTCGGGGGCCGCAGCCCACCGCCTGCATGCCACTAACCATGGGAGGAGGACCTCCAGCGGTGGATCCATGGGGTGGGGAGCTTGCTCGAGCTGATGCTCGAACAGCAGTTGCGCGGCAAGATCCGGTAGCCATGGCATGCAACTGAGACAGTGTCGGTAGCAAACACGGCGCTATAGGCGCGCGCATTCATGCGGGTCTCAAGTCCTGGTCGGTAGCGATGATCTCCATCAATAGATCTGTGTAGTCAGTGTCCGGATTGGCGCTGACGGTCATCAGCATGCAAATGCTCTGAGCAATGCTCGCCTAGCAGCGCAACGTCGCCAGACAAGGGCTCTGCATACTCTTGGAAGCGTTTTATGGCAATGGGCTTGATGCGAACTACATCGTTGAGATGCAGCTAAGAGTTGACCAAGACAAGAGGCGATTCGGCTGCAATCCATGCAGTTCTGGTATTGAACTGATTGCTATTAGGGTTATTCATTTGGTGCTGGCTTGTCGGTTGCCTGCAATCGTGACAATCGACCCAGATGATCGCTGATAAGCTGAACACTCGACTTCAAAGCAACAAGCTCTGTCTCATAGCCCCCCCGCATCCTGGCCATGGCTTGTTCTAACCTCTGGATACGTTGCTCAAGTTCAGCCTGTTCTTTTTGGTCGATGAATGGACGTCCTTTGGGAATCATCTCTCCTCGTTGCTCAAGAGTCCATTCCCGCCCCTGAACCTTGCGGATAAATTTGGGTAGTGTTTGGAGGACTAGAGTATTATCAACATCTGGCTTAACTGAGGCCTTGAAGACAGAAGCAAAGATGTCCGTCTCATAAAGCCATCTTTCATGATCAGCAGAGAGCCAAACAACGGCATCCCCAGACTGGAGCTCACAGAGCCTGAAAGGCGATATCCCTGAGATGGCCGTAGCCAAAACACCTTGGCCGTCGCTCTGAGTAAGTTCAGCTGCCGATTCATAGGCTTTTAGCGCTTCAGGATTCCTCCTAACTAGACGTGTTAATAGCAGCTCGTCAGCGGGCCAGACATGGCGGTCAGGCCTCGATCCATCGAAGGTCGATGGTGGTAGAGGCGGGATGGTTTGATGCTGCAGGTGGTCGACAAGCTGCTCGAGTCTGATCAAGCGCTCAAAGGGTGTGGGGCTGCTACTCATGACGACCTCTCCTCCTGACGGGTGAAGCGCAACTCAATGCGACGGCGATCGGCTCGATCTTTGGTATCGGCAGGGTCGTAATCGCCATCTTCAGCAATCAGACTCGCTGCTGAGTAGGGCCTCACGATGATGCCCCTTATGCCTGATGACTCTAACTTAGCCTTCAAGTAGTTGGCGACAGCTAATGCTCTCAAAAGGCCGAGGTCGGTATTGGAGCCGGATTGATACCCCTGTTTGGCAAACGAGTTCCCAGCCCTGGGCAACAAAAGATCAAGATTGCTGCTTCCTGGTGAGGGCTGGCCATCGGTATGACCGATGACCTCGACACTGTCGATGCGGTACTTGATGATTTGCTCCTTAATCCAAGGAAGGCGACTGTCTAGAGCCGCCTTGAACTGAGCGTTGAGCGCGTAGCTACCTGTCCCAAAGCGGAACGACTCCTTTTCTGTCAGCCGAAGCAGAGGTGGCGTCTCGTTGTTGGCACGTGCAAAGGCTGCGATCGTAATGGTCAGCAGTAAGACGAGCAGGCTATTGCTCAGGAGATCGGTATAGCCGATCCAGTAGCTGCTTTCCCCCTCTCGCAGCCTGGTTCTTGAGCGGCTCATTGAGTGTTACCTCCTTGTCCCAAGTCTCGGTGACTACCTTGAGCGTCAGTTGAGGGATTGAGGCTCGCCTGGAGATCCATCAATTGTTGTATTACTCCAGACCCAAGCACTTGAGCACGTGACAGAGGTTCACCGAGCCGCTCCAGGTCTGCGACCTTGCTCGAGATGGCAGCTCCCAAGTCAGTATCAATGCTGGCACGTAAAGCCCTGATAGTCTCTTGGGTTTCTAATTTCAGCGTTGTTATAACTTCCATATCTTCATTACGTCCAGAGAGTGCAGCATTAATAAACACATCGCGAAGACGATCCAAATGGTTCACGTTTTCATTCCATTTTGTCAAGGCCGTCTCAAGCGCACTTGCGAAGACCTGGCAAGTTTCAATCGCAGACGAATCGACAGCGAGACGGTCCCGAACTGACTCAGCCACATCAATAGAGAGCTTGCGATCTCTCATAACTTCTAAGCGAGTCTCCTTTAATTGCTTGGCAGCAACGGCGGCAACTTGCGTACCCTCTTCGAGAGCTAGCGATGAGGCCTGCAATGCGGCAAGTCCCTGCTGGATTTGTAGAACTGCAATCCTGGAGGCCTGGAGCTCTGCTTCAGCTGACTTTGCTAATAGCTGCCATTGCCCTTGCATGGCTAATAAACCATCTCGAACTTCCTGAAGACGGTCACTAAGGACATCGCTGCTAACCGTGAGCCTTTCCTTAGATTCCAGTAATCCGCTGACAGACTCTCTAAGCGCCTCGGGGAAGTTACTTTGTCGAAATGCGTTAGCAGCCATAACAAAGTCCTGTCCGCATTCGCTAAGGTTGCTTGCTACAGCAGAAAGCTGACGTGTCGCCTGATGGGCTTCGCTAGCTATAGTCGTATTCAAATTAAACATCTTGGCAAGCTTTTCGGCAAAAGCAGCTTGCATCGCTTTCTCAACTGAATCAGCAACGGCGGATGGTAGTAGGCGAGAGGTATCGTTAAGCCCCTCAATTGATCTCTTGAGTGGTGTCATCAGCTTGTCACCAAGCTCTTGAGGCAAAACCGTCTCTAGCCAACTGCTGAGGAGTGACTCGCAGCGCTCCAAACATGTTCTTGCGCCGGAGAGCTGCGACATGATGAGAACGACCAGGCTCAGCAACAGGCCAACAAGGCTTGTCTCAAAAGCTGTTCCCATTGGAGCCACAATCGCCGACAGGGCGGCCATGGTTTGTTGGGGAGTGGCCCCAGGGGATAGGGCACCAGAGATCTGACCCAGGCCTACGGTTAATCCCCAGAACGTTCCGAGCAGGCCAAAAGAGATCAGGATTCCAGGAGCCTGAAGAATCCAGCTATGGGCCGACGCAGCCGTAATTTCACGGCCTAGGACCCTGAGCGAGAGTCTTTCAATCTCACCTGCACTGAACTCAGCGGCATCAATAGCATCGACATGAGTCAGGAGGGCGATGTATCTCTGTCTGATGTACTGAAGCCTGGGCTCAAGCGTGCCTGAGTCGCCTTTGTGTAACTCTATTAGTTGACGACTGATCGGACGGATGAGGGCATTGAGCGACCTGTTGAGGAAGATTGCTGCTCCGGCAACCATAAACATAAGAATTAGAAGAACAACCTTGGCGACCTCAACGGACAGGTCTGTTTGCATGGTGCGGGCTCCTGCCAGTTCTATTGCTAGCCTTAGCTTACTCAACTCCAATCGGAGTGTGCATGGAACAGTACGACAGACTTGTGGAAACCGTCAGGTTTCTTATGGCAAGCACTAAGTAGCTGAGCGATGCTTTTCAAGATTCAGAGAACCGTGCCAGGAGTAGTTTCGAGAATGTTGCAAGGGATATTGAGGAGATCGAAAGAAAGCTCGAGTTGGCTGAGGAGCTGTTAGTTGAACGACAAGATATCTCACTTGTAGTTGAACGCAGCAGTACGCCTGAGTTACCCACTGCACAATCGTCGTCAAGTCGGATAATCCCGGCTTTGAATATCTCAGTAGAGATGATCGCCGACATCTATCTTAGTGCTCCCGCTCTGCTCGAGCCATTCTCGCGTCCATGCTCGTTGACAGCACGAACACTCAATAGTGAAACAGATGTAATTGAGCTAGAGGTAGCCTCACATTCGATGACTTGGGTGTTAGAGACTGCTGAATCGAACTGGTTATTGATACCACGCCCTGGCCTTTTAGAAAGGCGACATCAGATCCAATCTCTTGAACGACTATTTGATATTCAGGGCACAGAGCATTTCCCCGCGACACTCCAACTCGTTAAGCCTGCTGTCCTTGAGGCAGTCGTATCCGGCCAACGTTGGCAACTGGTTGAGCGGGGAATTCTTGATCAGAATGCTGACCCGACCAAAGTCTCTATTAGTGAGAGGCTAAGGCTGCTCGAGCTCCGTATGACACTATTGGAGAAGCCACCAGAGACTTGACTCAGGATGGCAGGGAGATCACCCCAAGCGTTGTAACCACCCAAGAATCACCCTCTTCTTTGACTTCAGCAGGTTTCTTCACACTAGGTCTTGTAAGCATCGTTGCTTCATAGTTGTAGATACCTTTTTGTGGCTGTGCACTGCTGAAGCTTTCGAGAGTCAATGCAGTTGGGAAGAGCCAGAAACGTCCTTGACTATTGATAATCATGTAACTGCCTCCTCCATTGACAGCTACAAGCCTAGTGGCCTGAAGAGTATTCCCTCTGGCCAGAGCGTCTTCTGAATCGCCACTAATATTCAGCTCTCTGTACTGCATTATTCGAAGGGCTTGCCTATCGACACGGTTGACTGCATCTTGATATTGCTGCGTCGCAGCCTCATATGGATCTATCAACTTGGTCGGTTCAGGAGAAGCTAATGATCCATCGGCAGCTATCTCAGCGGCGTATAGGCTGACTGCCGGTGGACTAATCGAGTCAGGAAACAAACTGCTAAATCCTGCCTGGGTGAGCGGCTGTATTGATTGTAGTTGTGGGGTTGTGTCTCGCAATCCTGGTACATCAATGTCAAGAGCTGGCTTCTCCGTCTTAAGCATCAGATCTTCAACGGAGTGTCGCAGTGATGAGATTGAGCGTGAATGTGCGTCAACCTGACTTCTCAATTCAGCAACGGCCATACGAAACGAGTTCAACTCCGCACGAACAGCATCTGTAGCGCTTGGAACTGGAGCCTCACTAGTGAGACGATCTTCAAATTTTGCAGTCAGCATATTAAGCCTCTGCACTTGTTCATCAATTCGTTTGTCGAGATCTAAACTCTTGTTTTTCTGCCACAAGAAAGCATTTTTTAGCTTGCTGAAGCGCACGAACGAAAAGACGAAACATGCAAGACTGAGTGCAAATGAACTGATAGCAAGTATCTGAATGTACATGCTTTTTGCCTCAGTTGCGATCGGCCCACTCTCGAGCAAGAACCCGAGTGAGTGCCTTCAGTCCTGAAATAAATGGGGGCTCAGGCTCCAAATCATTGAACTCTTTATCGACACGCTCAAGGCAGATAGCTCGGATTTCAGTCTCTACATCTGACCACAGCCTCGAGGGGTTTAAGAGTCTGGATATGGGCAGAAGACTTGTCAGCTGAAGGCTCTTGATTGATGCATCATAGTTTTTAATAAACCGTCGCAGCTCGTCAGCGCTTGATAACTCGTAGCTGATTACAGTGCCTTCTTCTAATTCCGTTACCCGATCAAGGATGTCGTACGTTGTGCTGTTAATGGTAAGGCGCTCCCCAGCAAACATCCGATCTTGACGTGGGTCAAAGGTTCCACTCAAGTTCACACCTTTGCTAATCAGTCCGCAAGCTGTTTCATCTTTAAAAGCGTTGGATAGTGTTGTAGCTGCATTGCCAGACACTACCGATGAGAACCCAGAACTGAGACTCTGAATGGCTTCCATCAGCTCATCTCCATCGCAACCTTTTGAGAAGCAGCCGCTCTCATCTAGCCAGTGCATAAACCGCGCACCATTCCCTCCCATATAAACCGGCATCGCTGATGCCTTTTTGAGCGATCCTTCCTGCTGCAGTCCCTTAAGAATTAAGCCAAGGTAGTGATACACACCGGCGAAGCCGATGGCCATTATGCTAATGAACTCTATGAGCTGACTATCCTGTTGATTACGCAGGATTGGTAGCTTTTCCTTGAGAAGATTATCCGATTCGTATCGCAGGCAGTTGTCAAACCAACTGTTGAAGTTTGGATCTTGTCTCAGCTTGGCTTCGTCGTTACCAATGTCTCCAGCCGAACCACTGGTGAAGAGGAGACGTATGAATGCAGGCTTTAGCTGCATCATCCGTGTACAGAGGTCTCGGCCGGCAAATGGGATCGAAACTTGATGCAGCAGTTTATTCTCTTGCCAGATACTGATGTCAGTTGTGCCTCCTCCGACATCTAGGCATGCTGTATGGACCATCGGTCGATTGAGATAATTACCGAAGTATCTGGCGAACGCCACAGCCTCTGTCTGTAATCCTCCCACGCCACTGTCTTCGATAAATTCATGGTCTAGACCCGTGGCTTCTTTCAGTTCTGAGCAGAGATCTGACCAGCACTGCCGGTAATTGCGTGCCTCATTCCGAGAGAATGCGCTTGGGTACGAGACAGACCACTTAATCTTAGTAGCCCCTGCAGCTGCACCATTGCTGCTGATGAGCAGTGCGATCTCCTTGAGAAATGGTCGCTGATAGTGAATTTCTTTCCACTTAAAGCCTGTATGTATTCCGGCACCTCTCATCGCTTGAGCATTTGAGCTTGGCCATTGAATGCGCGCTTGGTGAAAAATTTCGGGAACAAGGGTTCTTTCAGATTGCCAGCCGTAGGTGTTTAGCGCTGTTGAAGTAGGAGGATTTTCACCTTTTGGAAGAACATCTTCGGGTATAAAGAACTTGGTTAGTAGATTGATCTGGTATTCCCTTTCCGCCACGGTAAGAGGCAAGACCCTTGTTTCAAGCGGCCTGCGACTAGCGCTCGAGCCATCATTCACGTAGAAATTCGTAAATGATGTCCCAAAGTCGATCCCAACATCCCAGCTTGTGACGCTACTTGCTGATTCAATAGGTGCATTGACGGGGATCAGCCCACACTGGCGACCGCGCTCAATCAGTTTGATTAAATCTGGGAAACGTTGAGAGGTGAAATATTTAACGCTTTGCTGTCCTTCTTTGCCAAGCTTGAGTTCGTAGTCACTGAATCCATCAACCGATAGTCCGTTTTTGTTGTCTGCGCAGAAGATGTAAAACTCCTTCCACCTCTCGTCGCTGATGTTCGGCCAGACTGTGATGGCCGGTAGGTCATCATCGATCAGATTTTCTTCCTTGATTGGGAAGGAGCGAATGAGTGGATAGCCCTCTATCTGACCTTTTATACGAAGCATGAGCGTCAGCTCGAGCTCCATACCGTTCCCGCTTGATGTAACACGCATCGAGCAGGCCTTCTCAAGTTCCCTGCTACTAAAAAGTGCACGGATGCGCTCTTGTAGCGGCAGAATTGGCGTGACAGGAGTTCCGTTGACCAGTGGCTGGCCTTCGAGTTTGCTCAGAAGCCAAGTATTCGTCAGTGCTGCTTCACCAGGCAGAAGGTAGACTTCTGTAGCAAAGAGATCATCAGGTGTAATCACCTCAATCTCTCTCCCATACTGGCTTTCAAGCCTTTCTTTTGATCCAGCTACTGCTTCTAGTGTCGCGGCACCATATAGGGTGATCTCGCTCGCCGAGATACCAAGCTTGCTTGGCATCTCAGGGTCGACCAAGATGACTGGTCGGTTAGAGGAACCAGCTATTGGGCGCTCTTTGCGATCCCCGAGTTCTAGGGTTGCAACACTCTCGCTGGTGGCGCCTAGCGCTCCGGCACCGCGTGATAGCAATGACACTGCCTTCGGGCGGGGAGGTAAGCCTGGAACACTTTTGTTTGAAAGTACAGGGTTCCCTAGACGACCATTCGTTAGCTCATCGATAAACCCCGTAAGGACATCAGAAAGGGAACTTACGGTCGACTCGCTCTGTATATCCTCTGCTCCAAGTAAGCCTGTACGTACATGAGCTATCCAGTCGGCAAGGGCCTGGCGCTGTTGAGTACTGAGGAAGGACGTTGGAGAGGCGAACCGATGGTCTTTCGTCCACCGCATCCCTGGCAGGGGGGTTGAGAGTCTGACTGTAGGACAAATCAGTGTTGATGGAGATGTAAAGCCAATAACGATACCGTCAGCTCTAAGTATGTGAATACTCTCCCATGGATGGCTGTCGTCTTGCAATTCGTACAGTGCCCGAGAGGCTTGCGGCTTTTGTCCTGTAAGGCTGCAAGCAAATGCTCTAACAGACTCATCCTGTTGCTTGCTGAGTTCTCCAAGATCTACACGCTCCGCTTCGAGTCTTATTCCAATAATCTCCCACAGCCCAATTGTCGCTATGCATCCGTAAAGTTCTTCAAGAAGATCATCCCGTGTCGGGTACTTGGGATTAAGTACTGCCTGTTCCATCTGAAGGGCCCTTGACCATGGAGATGGCAACGAGTTGATTCTGCTATTTGCTCGTTCGTAGACAAGATCGTTAGCTATTCGTCCTAGGAAGGCTTGATCCTGACCCTGCCACTCTCCGGCTGTAGAACCTCCGCCATAGGCCGGTTGCGTTTTTGGGAACCAAGGGTGGTTGAGGATGGTGTTGCTGTTCATTTCTTTAGATGATCAGGAGTTCGTAGATGCGATGCACAACTTCCAAAGCGAGTCCGCGAGACCTGCGACTCCCCTAAATCTGCTGTCACTTTCAGATAGCTCATCCATCTGTACCTTGATTCGATCAACCGTATCGTCGTGCTGGTCTACCGTTGGCCTTGCTGACCCTCTCACTATGTTATAGAGTTGGTTGGCATAGGTCACATCATTGGTCAACTGCTCCCCGGACAACAGCTCCTGCGAGAATCCGATACCTGTATTTCCGCTGAGCTGCCTCATCCATTGCATGAGTGTCTGCGCATAGCCATCGATCGCTTTCTTGAGAGCTAGTTGATCTTGCCCTCGAATGCTGGGGCGACCCTCCGTTTTCGTCTTCGATTCCTCTGAGAGTGAAAAGTAACGTCGAATCCATGGTGCACCTGAAGCAAACTCTCTGGCTGAGATATTTTGTGCTGCATCGATCTCTAAGCTGTAATTCCTCTTCCATGCCACCGCAAAGCGTGCAGCACGTGCCAAGGCTAAGCCAACAACTTCATTACTGGGAACATCTTCCCATGTGATCTTATTTTCTTCTGTTCGGCTAAGTACGTACGCATAATCTCTGCCATTTGTTGAATCGCATCCATGCCTAACTCCAAGTGTTGCGAGCAGTTCAATGACATGAGCATCATTGTCCTGAGACCGACCACCAATACTAAATTCATATCTAGCCTTGATATCGCTTCCAATCAAATAGACTTGATCAAAGCAGTCTTTTCCATTGTTTGCTAGGTATTGGAGGGCGGCGTCAGTATTGAGCTGGAAATTACGAGCTTCAGCATGAATTCCCGTTCCTTCATCACCTTGTCCATCAAAGTCAAAATATGGCAAGAGGAGAGACGCATGGACTCTCACTCTTGAAAGGCCTTGTTGTTGAAGCCACGTTTTTAGCATTCCTCCTAGAGTTGGAACCCCTGATGCACCTGTTCCACCAAAGACACTTCCAAATAGATGAATGACTGGTGGATCTCCACTCCCTGCAGCAGTTTGGATATCTCCGAGAAATTTCTTCCAGGAGCCCGCTTCCGCTGCTTTGTCCAGCGTGATTCGGCTCATGACCGCAGAGCCGATAGGAGGGCGCCCTCTAAATCCAACGTCTAGTTCAGCTTTCTGCTCCTCCGGCAGGTATAAGCAGTCGAATAGGGCTGCCAAACCTGAGGCCTTGTTTCTCAGTACAGCCTTTGCAAACACCTGCTCCAAGTTGATTCCCGGCGTCGCACCGGCCAGAGGACTCCAGCTCCCGTAATGGTCAATCTCGCTGGCGGCAAAGCTTTCCGTGGCGTTGCCAAGCTGTTCCCTCAGCTTGGAATAGCGATCGATGGCTATTTCTGTACGAGCCAGGAGAGTGCTTTGCTGATCCGGCTCTACTAGAAACGTACCCAGTCTGACTGCTTTGCCTGATGTGTCTGTAATGAGTCCGGCTGCATGCAAATGAACCAGGGATTCAACGCACTTGGCACCAGTTCCGCCGATCCCAATCGCGAAGACATTCATCTCAGCGCCCTCCTTGGTACTTTAGTGCACCAGGTACAACGAGCTTGTAGCTCTTGGGTGTAGCAAGCATTGTCGGAAGCCAAAACAGAAGGCCAACGTCAAGGATGACCAGAACTAATAATGTGAGCCATCCCCCAGGCGGGACTGGGAAGTAATTGCCAGGAGCACCCTCGAAAGGAGCCGAGCCAGTCAACTGCCAGATCAGGACAGTAAATACAATCTGGTAAAACCATCCAAGGAATACTAATACGCTCGCACAAATCCACCAGCTACGGCGCATTTCACGTACCTCAGCCGAATTTACAGGGCTCCTATTGCTTGTGGTCGTCAGCCAGATCAGTGTTACCGCTATGCAGGTAAACCACAATGCTATGAAGGAAGGGCTGCTTGCAGTATCAAGGAACGCCGTAAAATCCATGCCTCCCCCACTAAATGGTTCCGCCAACAAATTGATTAGCACGAAATTCTGTCCTAGGTAGATCCAAAGAGCTCCGGCAATCACGCATGCGATGAGACGGATAAACTGTTGGGGTTTCATAAGTGATGTTTTTGTTTAGTTCTGTAGTGCAATACACATGACCGCCGCTGGAGACGAATTGGCCGACTCTGCGATCTGTTCGCTTAGGTCGGTCATCAGTGGGAGGAAACCTTCAGTCTTTTCACCTATTTTGTTTTTATCTGCTTCGGGCCTGTCCCATTCCAACCACCACTTCTCCGGCAGGCTCCCTGCGGGTATGACAACCCTATAGAGTCCGCTCTCAACTGAGCTATCAATGTCAATACCCACCTTGATATTTAAGCCTGAGATTTGGATGCTGTTGATCTGCATGCCTCCGGCTATCAGTATCTGTCTTCCAGTGATGGATAGACGCTCTAGATCTGCAATGCCAAAATCTGGTCTTTTGGCACCTTCTGTCCATTTCTTAGTAGTTGCTACTGAAATCCCTGTGAACCCAGGATCGAGTCGAATGAATTGGTATTCCGGATTTTGCGCTGGATTATAATTCTTGCCTCCTATCTGGATTTTTCGGCGTGTTGTTGCTGTTGTTGCTGGAACCCCGCTTACCCATTGAGCCTTCATTGTCTCAACATAGCTGCTAGGCTCGATTATCGAGATGCGAGCATCATTGATGCCTTTCGAGGCAAGCGTCTTCCTGATTTCGTTTAAAACTGACTTTACTTGCTCTTTGGGTCCTGTAGCCAGTATAAAAACGGGTCGATTTGTGCTGCCCTTGTAGATGATCTGACCATTAGCAGAGAAGACGTCGCCCTTAAATGGTGCTTTTAGTCCAAGGACGCCTGCACTTGCCCCTTTGGCTATATCGCTTTGTATGCTGCTGAGTATTGCTGAGATGTCGCTCTGATTCACCTCCAGGTCACTGACTAGCAGCCTGAGCGGCAAAACCTTCTCGTTACTTTCTAGGTTCCACAGCGTTTCAAGGCTTGATGCAACTGCTTTGAAGCCAGCACATCCCTTAAAGAAGCATGGATCAGCTGCCTGTGTCACGGATGCACCGATCGGCCCTTCAGCAACACCCCCCCCGATGCGATAGGTCACAGGCTGTAAACCCTTCCGGAGGGTTCCTTGGTTGATTGACTGAAGGAACCGCTGCCAGATGCCCTTGTCAGCTTGGGAATAGCCAAGCATCGAACCACTTCCGTCAATTCCAATTAAAACCTGTTTACCAATCTTCAAAGGCTTATTTGCTGCGGCAGTCGAGTTCGTCTCATCTCCCCCCGCTAACCCACTCAGGCAATCGGGGAGCTGTGCTCCACATCCCGACAGCACAATAGTCAGCGCACTGGGGATGATACAGCGCAGAATGTGATTCGCCTTACCCCGCCACGGCCATTCAGACGCCAGATCGAGCTGGAGAGCCTCACTAGTACCGCCCCTCATTAATTTCTGGCGTTGTGGTGTTCCAATGGGACTTCGCTGCCTGCGACCCAAACCAAGTTTCTTAGCTATCCGCGTAGGTCCGCCTCCTTCTAGCTCCGAGAGTCTTGCATTGAAACGCGTAACCGGCCACTACATCAGCAGAGTGTTTCATTGAACTGACCCTTGCCAGACTTGCCCTGTGATCGGTTATGCATCTTCTGCATTGAAAATATGAGTTGTCAGCCTTGCCGTTTTGGGTCCTACCTGCCTTGCGGTCAGGTCGCCATCGGCGTTGACGTCCTAGACGGGGTGCTTCCTCACCCCCTTGGGGAACCCTGCATCAGCCAGTTGCGGACCTCGCTGCGAGCCGCCACAGCCACTACGTCGGTGATGTCCACAAGTTCTTGGAATGAGTGGGTTGCGAAGTGCACCTGCTCACGCATGGCAGCCCGCTGAACGAGAGAATCACAGCAGTGATTGTCGCCGTTCCTTTCCCTGGTGGCACCTCCATTACAGATCCGCCCCTATGAGCAGGCCGACTGGCCAGCGGTGTGGGCGCTGCTGGAGCCGGTGTTCCGCGCCGGTGAAACCTTTCCCCACGACCCCGCCATCAGCGAGGCAGAAGCCCAGCTGGCCTGGGTGGAGCAGAACCAGG
>NZ_JAGQCP010000059.1:0-12680 GCF_024346255.1 Cyanobium sp. BA5m-10
GCCGCCACCTACGGATCGATCAGTGCGGTGACCTTCATCACGGCCGAGAGCTTTCTGGAAACCCAGAACCTGCCCTTCGATGGCTTCATGGTGGCTGCCCTGGCCCTGATGGAATCGCCGGCCATCATTGTGGGCCTGCTGCTGGTCAAATTGGCGGCCCCTAGCCAGCAAGCAGCTGGACCGAAGATGGGCTGGAGCTCGGTGCTGCGGGAGTCATTTTTAAATAGCTCGGTATTTCTGCTCGTAGGTAGTCTGGCGATTGGCTTATTGGTCGCAGCATTCAGCCCAGCCAGCATCGACAAAATGCTGCCATTCACCGACAAACTTTTCTACGGAGCCCTCAGCTTCTTCCTGTTGGACATGGGGATCGTTGCGGCCCAACGGATCCGAGATTTACGACAAGCGGGAGCCTTTCTGATCGGCTTTTCGGTGCTAATGCCACTTTTCAATGCCCTAGTAGGCACCCTGGTCGCCCGAGGCTTGAGCCTCGGACCTGGTAATGCCCTGCTGTTTGTGGTGCTGTGCGCTAGTGCCTCCTACATCGCGGTACCAGCCGCGATGCGGATGACAGTGCCGCAGGCCAATCCCAGTTTGTATATATCGACAGCCCTGGGAGTCACCTTCCCCTTCAACATCATTGTTGGCATCCCCCTCTACATGGCCATGATTAACGCCCTGCTTCCCGCCGCCGGATAAATCAATGAAACGCCTTGAACTGATCCTCAGCGAGCGGGAGTTGGATGCGGTGATCCAGGCAATGGAAACTGCGGGTGTGCCCGGTTATTCCGTCGTCAGACACGTCACCGGCAAGGGTCCGCATGGCTCCGTGTCCGAGGGCATGGAATTCAGCGGTCTAGGCGCCAATGCCCATGTGATCGTGTTCTGCGAAGCGCACTTGCTGGATGGATTGCGCGCAGCCCTGCACCCCCTTTTGACCTACTACGGCGGAGTGGCGTACGTCACAGACGCCGAGGCCCTCTAGGTGCTGGGCAAGCAAATTTTGTTCAAAACGGGATTAACCGGGCCAAAACCAGCGCCAGCACTACAACGGCAAGCATTGCCTAACGTTTTGTGATGCACTGATCAGCCTGCCTTATCTAAAGGCGACGCAACAGTGATGGTCGGTTCCGGCCAAATGGCTTGACGGGGGGTTTGGCTGCCGACCATGGTTGCTAGCGAACATCCAACCCCACCTCCACTAGGAGCAGGTAATGGCAACTGAATCCATGGGCATCGCCCTAGGCATGATCGAAACTCGGGGGCTGGTGCCCGCGATCGAGGCGGCTGACGCCATGACCAAGGCCGCCGAAGTGCGCCTTATCGGTCGTGAATTCGTCGGCGGCGGCTACGTCACCGTGATGGTGCGCGGAGAAACCGGCGCCGTCAACGCAGCTGTGCGCGCCGGGGCCGATGCCTGCGAGCGCGTGGGCGACGGTCTTGTGGCCGCGCACATCATTGCTCGCCCCCACCGCGAAGTGGAGCCTGCCCTGGGCAACGGCAACTACGCCGGTCAGAAGGATTGAGTTGACCAACGTCTGAGGCGTTAACCAACCCATTTCCCTTACCGACCCAATCAGAGAATCACTCATGGCTAAGAAGTACGAATCTGGGGTCAAGGAGTACCGCGACACGTATTGGACTCCTGATTACATCCCCCTCGACACCGATCTGCTGGCCTGCTTCAAATGCACCGGACAGGAAGGCGTCCCCCGCGAGGAAGTTGCCGCTGCTGTGGCCGCTGAATCATCAACTGGCACCTGGTCCGCCGTGTGGTCCGAGCTCCTCACCGACCTCGACTTCTACAAAGGCCGTTGCTACCGCATCGAAGACGTTCCTGGCGACAAGGAAGCCTTCTATGCCTTCATTGCCTATCCCCTCGACCTGTTCGAAGAAGGCTCCATCACCAACGTGCTGACCTCCTTGGTCGGCAACGTGTTCGGCTTCAAGGCCCTGCGACACCTGCGTCTGGAAGACATCCGCTTCCCGATGGCGTTCATCAAAACCTGCATGGGTCCCCCGAACGGCATCGTGGTTGAGCGCGATCGTATGAACAAGTACGGCCGTCCTCTCCTGGGCTGCACGATCAAGCCGAAGCTAGGCCTGAGCGGTAAGAACTACGGCCGGGTTGTCTATGAGTGCCTACGCGGCGGTCTGGACTTCACCAAGGACGACGAAAACATCAACTCCCAACCTTTCCAGCGTTGGCAGAACCGTTTCGAGTTCGTTGCTGAAGCAACCAACTTGGCGCAACAGGAAACAGGCGAGAAGAAGGGGCACTACCTCAACTGCACCGCTGCAACTCCTGAAGAGATGTATGAGCGCGCCGAGTTCGCTAAAGAACTGGGCCAGCCCATCATCATGCACGACTACATCACTGGTGGCTTCACCGCTAACACCGGTCTTGCCAAGTGGTGCCGTAAGAACGGCATGCTGCTGCACATTCACCGTGCAATGCACGCTGTGATTGACCGCCATCCCAAGCACGGTATCCACTTCCGAGTGCTGGCCAAGTGCCTGCGTCTCTCCGGTGGTGACCAGCTGCACACCGGCACGGTGGTCGGCAAACTGGAGGGCGACCGCCAGTCGACCCTCGGCTATATCGACCAACTGCGCGAATCCTTCGTCCCCGAAGATCGCAGCCGCGGCAACTTCTTCGACCAAGACTGGGGCTCCATGGGCGGCGTGTTCGCCGTGGCCTCCGGTGGTATCCACTGCTGGCACATGCCCGCACTGGTTGCCATTTTTGGCGACGACTCCGTGCTGCAGTTCGGTGGTGGTACCCACGGTCACCCATGGGGTTCGGCTGCTGGTGCTGCTGCTAACCGCGTGGCTCTCGAAGCCTGCGTCAAAGCCCGTAACGCCGGTCGTGAAATCGAGCGCGAAGGCCGCGACATCCTTCTGGAAGCAGCGAAGCACAGCCCTGAGCTAGCTATCGCCCTGGAGACCTGGAAGGAAATCAAGTTCGAGTTCGACACCGTCGACAAGCTCGACACCTGAAATTGCCAGTCTGAGTTGGTGAGTGGGGCAAGCAACTTGCCTACTCTCCTCCCAGAACGGAATATTCAGAACTTGAGATTAAACTAATCTCTGCGAACGAGATTAAGAGCCTTTCTACAAGGTTCAAACATTCCATCCACATAAGGATCCCCATGCCTTTCAAGAGCACCGTGGGTGACTACCAAACAGTCGCCACCCTGGAGACATTCGGCTTCCTGCCGCCGATGACCCAGGACGAGATTTACGATCAAATCGCTTACATCATTGCCCAGGGTTGGAGCCCGCTCGTTGAGCATGTCCATCCCAGCAACTCCATGGCGACCTACTGGTCATATTGGAAGCTGCCCTTCTTTGGCGAGAAGGATTTGGGTGTGGTCGTGAACGAGCTTGAGTCTTGTCACCGCGCCTACCCCGACCACCACGTTCGATTGGTGGGCTACGACGCTTATACCCAAAGCCAGGGTTCCTGCTTCGTGGTATTCGAAGGACGCTGATCCCAGCCCTTCCGGGGCTCGAGCCATTGGCCTGGGCCCCAACCCCTTTCCTCTGCTGGCTAGTTCGCGTTGCGGACTGGTCAGCACCTTTTCAGATATTCCATTCGACGGGCGGACATGGCCAGCACATCCAGCCGGGAAGCAGCTCTGGAGCGCCGCAGGGCTCTCACCAACGGCGGCAAAAAAGCCGCCAGCCGGTTCACCTCCGGTCCGAGCCGTGTGCGCTCGGTTGAAGACGCTCGCCCCACTCGCACAGCCGCAGCGCAGGAGTCCTCTGCATCGGTGGCCAAGGCCGCTTCAGTTGCTGCCCCGGCTGTGAACGCCCGGGCGGCTGCCTCTCACCGCAGCCTTGCTGCACCCACCGGCTCCAGCCGGACCACCCAGGCCCGTCCAATCGCAAATCCAAGTAGAGATTTGGTGCTTGCCCGACGGGAAGCCCTTTCCAAACGCGGCAAACGTGCCGACACCTCCAGCGACCGCACGCGCACGGACCTGGCAAAAATTGCATCAAAAGTCCAAGTCCCTGTAGCGGAAGCCAAGTCCAAGTGTCAAGGCGAGACCGCTCCTGCGCAGGCCCAATTGAGCCTCAGTAATCGCCCTACCAAAACAAGTGGCAGTGGTGGAGATCGCCGTGCCACAGCCAAGCGCCTCTCCCAACTAGATCCCAGCCGGGCCCTTGTACTCGCACGAAGAGAAGCTCTCTCTAAGCGTGGCAAATCAGCTAATGCGCCTAAGAGCACTACAGCTGCTTCGATATCCCGCCAAGGAAATCCTGATATGAGCGCCCGCGAACTTTCCCAGAAGGTGCGCGAACTGCGCGCCAAGGTTGGTAGCGCTGGTTCCAGCAGAGTCGCCGGCATCCGCCCCTCCGGCCCAAACCGCCACGGCGCCAGACAGGCAGCCGCCGCAGAAGCCCACTGGAAAGTGGGAGTGAGCGAAACCAGCTCTGGTCAGGTGGTTACCGGAACCCAGGCCAATCGCTCAGAGAAAACCACTGGTAACGAAGCGGCTACCTGCCGCGCCATTACGGGCACCGAATATCTCGGCGCCGAGGTGTTCCAGGCCTTCTGTCAGAGCGGTCCAGTGGCAAGTCAACCTGCCAAGGTGCGCGTCAGCGCCACTACCCATGGCAACCGGGTCACTGGCAATGAGGTTGGTCGTTCTGAAAAGGTGACCGGCGATGAGCCCGGTACCTGCAAAAACATCACCGGCACCGAATACGTTTCAGCCAATCAGTCAGCAGCCTTCTGCGGCACTTCCAGCCCCAGCCCCAGCCCACGCAAGGTTGGACGCAGCCAGACCGAGGGAGGTCAGGCAGTTTCAGGTGTGATGGTTGGTCGCTCAAGCCTTGTCACGGGTGACGAACCCGGCTCGGGTAAGCACCTCACCGGCTCCCAGTACATATCCGATCAAGGCCAGGTGACTGGACGGGCTCCTACCAAGGTTGCAAGCTTGCATACCCTTCGTGGCACGGGCATCACTGGCACCCATGTGGGCCGCAGCGAGCATGTCACCGGTGATGAGCCCGGCAGCTGCCGCATGGTTACTGGTGATGAATA
Organism: Cyanobium sp. BA5m-10; assembly: GCF_024346255.1. Classification (NCBI taxonomy): domain Bacteria; kingdom Bacillati; phylum Cyanobacteriota; class Cyanophyceae; order Synechococcales; family Prochlorococcaceae; genus Cyanobium; species Cyanobium sp. BA5m-10. The sequence goes on from NZ_JAGQCP010000059.1 coordinate 5,051, forward strand.
CGTCGGCAGCCAGCAATATGCGGATTTCTGCAGCAGCAAGCCCCAGCCAGAGTCTGCCAAGGTGGGCTTCAGCGTCACCAATCGGGCCCAGGTCGTCAGTGGTACCCACACTGGCCGCTCCTCCAATGTCACCGGTGATGAGCCCGGCACCTGCAAGGTCGTAACCGGCACGCCCTACGCCGGTCTTGAGCAGGCAGGTGACTTCTGCAACAGCAAGTCCGTCGCCGAAATCCGTCAGCGCACTCCGGTGCGCGGCTCTAACCGCATGAGTGGCATACAGCCAGGGATTGGCGGTGTCCTCACTGGTGCGGGCCGCGGGGCCTGCGAAGCTATAACCGGCACTCCCTATATCGGTGGCGATCAACTCGCCAAGGTCTGCGGTGCCGCCGCAGCCCAGGACTCCGACTTCCCCCAACCCCTGGCGGGTAGCCAGCCCTGGCAGCAATTCAGCATCCAATCCCCGGCTCGCTCAGCCCAGGTGGGGCGAGATCCAGCCGGGGCCGTAACCGGCACCAGCTACGAGCAGGGCAGCAGGATTACCGGCCCTTTTGCCTTGGCCGGTGACATGGTCACCGGCACCGAGCAATTCCGTTTCGACCGTCGCGGCAGCAGCCAAATCGCTCGGGGGCCCATTGAGGTTCCTGTCAGCGTTGACGCGGATGCTCGTCCAACTTCCAGGGTGACCGGCGAAGGCATCTCTGCTGGCTTGAAGATCACTGGTGATGACTGGGATCGGGGTGAACGGGTCACCGGCACCGAGGGCGTTTCAGCCCGGCGCCGCAACCCCACCAGGCCAGGCTCGAAGACCTCGATGCCTGCCGCCCTCCAGCCAAAGCGCAACGAAGAGCGTCCCGAGCCAGTCAGCCGTGTCACCGGTTCTAGTGGCAACACCACAGCTGGCTCCCTGATCACCGTGTCTGGCGGGGCCCGCGGCTGAACCCCTGATGCCCCGACGCCCTCTCGCCACTGCCTATCGCCCGCTGGCTCCGACGGCTCCCCGCCGTCGGCCCGGCACCGCTGCCGCGAGCGATCTAGTGGCGACTGTCTTGCATCCGCTTAGCGATGCTCGGCTAAATGGGGTCCTGAGGGCCTACGAAGGGCAAGTCAAAGGCGCATTTGATCGCATTGTGCCCTTGCTCAAGCGCCTTTCAGCCCTGCAGCACGAGGCTGATTTCATCGAGCAGGCCCAGTTGCTATCAAGGGCCGAACTCGGCTTTGAGTTGCCGCTGCCCATTCTCGAGAAGGCCTGGGTCAGCCAGCTCGACATGCGCACCTTGTTCGCCTGGTGTGTATTTGAAACCTACGAACAAACCAGCGACTCCTTCTTTCAGCACGACCCCCTGGAAGGCAAGCCTGGCAGTCCCGCTGCCGAAGCCTTCAATGAGTTTCTACTGGCCTGTGGATTCCACCTACTCGATGCAACCCCCTGCGCTGACGGGCGCCTGGCCCATGCCATGGCCTACGCCCTGAGAATTCCATTCAGTTCGGTGCGGCGTCGCTCCCATGCCGGTGCCTTGTTTGACGTCGAAAACACGGTCAACCGCTGGGTCAAAACTGAACATCGCCGCTACCGGGAAGGTCAGCCCAATTCGGCGCACGATGACACCCGTTACCTCAAGGTGGTGCTCTACCACTTCAGTTCAAAAGATCCCTTGCATGAGGGCTGTGCTGCCCATGGTAGTGATGACGCCTTGGCGGCCTCCTGTGGCCTATCCCGGCTCAAGGATTTCCAGCAGGCCGTCGAAAACAGCTTCTGCTGTGGTGCCTCGGTAGATCTGTTGCTACTAGGCATCGACACCGACACCGACACGATTCGTGTGCATGTGCCGGGCATTGATGGCAGCACCAATCTGGAGAGCTGGCTGGATGCCAAAGCGGCCTATGAGGCCACTCACCATCTCAATGCGGTTGAGGGCCGGGCCCGCATTCAATCGTTGGTGGAGGAGGCAGCGGCCAGCAGTCCCGACCCGGGCATGGTGAAGCTGATAGCCCGCCTGATCGAGAACAACATCTCCCAGATCGACTATGTGAGCCAGTACCACCGAGGCAGCTACGGCGATGCTGGCCATGCGGAGCGCTTCATCGGTGTGGGCATAGGCTTCAAGGAGATCCACCTGCGCAACCTCACCTACTTCGCCTATATGGATACGGTGGAGGAGGGAGCGCCCGATCTGGATGTAGGCATCAAGATTTTCAAGGGCTTAAACGTTTCTCGGGGCCTGCCTGTGCCAGTGGTAGTGCGCTTTGACTACAACGGTCAGGTGCCCGGGGCGAGGCAGCGAGCGATCCGCAATTGTCAACGGGTGCAAACCGCCATGGAAAACCGTTACCCCGAATTGTTTAAGCAGGGCCTATTGCATGCCCTGCTTACCGTGCGGGATCAAGACCGTCACACCCCAGCTGAAGCTGTAGGTTCCACCATCACATTTGCGAGCGGAGGAGGGCACTGACATGTTGATCTGCAAGGTGGTTAAACCACTGGTGTCTACCAATCGCATTCCAGGTTTTGAGTACAAGCACCTGCAGGTGGTGCTCGATGGCAGCACTCAGAAAGTGGCAGTTGATGCCGTGGGTTGCGTACCAGGCGACTGGGTGATCTGTGTAGGCAGCTCAGCTGCGCGCGAGGCCGCTGGAAGCAAGTCGTACCCGAGCGATCTAACGATCGTGGGAATCATTGACCACTGGGATCCTGACGCTGGCAAGGCTCAAGTTCCGCCAGGAGGGGCCAGCTAATGGAAATCATGCAGGTCACCGGCTCTCTGGTTTGCAGCCAGCGGATTGCCGGATTAGATCACTCCAATCTGCGCATCTTGCGCACCGCCAAGGGCAAGCTGAGCGTTGCTGTCGACCCAGTCGGTGCATCCCCAGGCAACTGGGTATTCACCGCCAGTGGCTCTGCGGCCCGCTTCGCCTGCGGTAATCCCGAGGTGCAGACCGATCTGACGATCGGTGGAATCATTGATTTCTGGGAGCCCGACGGCTAGGTAGCCCGGGTAGCTCGCTGCCCGATCGACCTGTCATCACTCCAGCCCCCATACTCCTGAGCCATGGCCACCCCCACCCCTAAATCCACCACCAGCGGAGTTGCTGCTGCCATATCCGCCCCCGCGGCTTCGGCAGCCATCTCCACACCGGTGGCTGCAGCGGCGGCGGCCAGCTCGACCTCGCCTGCAGCGGCCCCCAAGGCCCTGCCGGCGGCGGCTGCCCAGCCCCCTGCGGCGAAAGCCGTAGCCAAGCCAGCTGCCTCGACAGCGCGCCGTGCTTCCAGCACGACACGCCGCTCTAGCGCCAGCTCAACCGGCGCCCGTACCGGTGCCGGCAAGGGCGCCGGTACCACCCCCCCCACCACACCTTCCCGCAGCAACGCCATGGCTCCTTCCATTCAGGGCATCGCCCTCGGCATGATCGAAACCCGTGGCCTGGTGCCGGCGATTGAAGCCGCAGACGCCATGACCAAGGCCGCTGAAGTGACCCTGATCGCCCGTGAGTTCGTTGGCGGCGGCTATGTCACCGTGATGGTTCGCGGCGAAACAGGTGCGGTGAATGCAGCAGTGCGTGCCGGCGCTGATGCCTGTGAGCGCGTCGGCGACGGTCTGGTTGCTGCCCACATCATCGCCCGTCCCCACAGCGAAGTGGAGCCTGCCCTGATCGCAACTGCTACCACCCGTCGCCTCTGATGGCCATGGGCGCCGTTCATCCGCGCGTCCTGGGTTACCTCGGCCGCGCCCTGAGCTTGGAATTTTCCGCAGTTCAGCAGTACATGACCCAGGCCTCCCTAGTGGAGCTCTGGGGAGATGGTGATTCGGCTGCCCGGTTGCGACGCGAAACCGTGGAGGAAATGCAGCATGCGGAACGCCTGGTGCAGCGCATGCTTGCTCTGGGGGTAGCTCCTGCAGCATCCCAGTTGAGGCCCGTTGCCCATGCCGCCGACCTGGTCGGACTGCTCCGGCTCAATCTCGCCCTCGAAAACGACCTGATCCATCACTACGCCGAGGCTGTTCGCTTTTGCGTTTTGGTGGGTGATGGCCCTAATGAAGTCCTGTTCAGGAGTCTCTGGAAGGACGAACAGCAGCACGGCGAAGATCTGGGGGCCTGGCTTCGCAGCCTTGGCTTCAGCCCCAATCCCTCCATGGAACGGGCCACCTTCTGAGCCGACCGACGCCCATCCCCCCTTGCTCGCCCCACCCCTGCCACTTTCGATCCAGCTGGCCTGGTTGATCCCGCTCTATGGGTTCAGCGGCATGGTTTTGTCCCTGCCGTGGGCTGCTGGATGGATCAAGCGTCACGGTCCTCGCCCTGCGGCCTATCTCAACCTGATCGTCACGCTGCTGGCGGTGGTGCATGGCACCTTGATGCTGCAGCAGGTATGGCTGCTGGGTCCCCAGCACATCGAGCTGCCCTGGTTTCAGGCTGCCGATCTCGACCTGCGCATTGGCTTAGACCTATCCCTGACCAATCTGGCCGCCCTGGAGTTGGTGACCGGACTGAGCTTGGTGGGTCAGGTATTTGCCCTGGGCTACCTGGATAAGGAGTGGGCCTTGGCGAGGTTTTATGCCCTTGTTGGTTTCTTTGAAGGAGCCCTTGCCGGAGTTGTACTGAGCAGCAATCTGTTCATGAGCTATTTCCTGCTGGAAATGCTCACTCTTTCCACCTATCTGCTTGTGGGGTTCTGGTACGCCCAACCGTTGGTCGTTACGGCGGCCAGAGATGCCTTTTTGACCAAGAGGGTTGGCGATGTCTTGCTGTTGATGGGAGTAGTAGCTCTCTCAGCCTGGGCTGGCTCGATGGAATTCGACGACCTTTACGTGTGGGCAGCTGAAGCCCATGCCAATGGTTCCCTAACCCCGCTTGCGGGCACCCTGCTCGGGCTGGGCCTCATCGCCGGCCCCATGGGTAAGTGCGCCCAGTTCCCCATGCACCTCTGGCTTGACGAGGCCATGGAGGGTCCAAACCCAGCTTCGATTCTGCGCAACTCCGTAGTTGTGACAGCTGGAGCCCTTGTGCTGCTCAAGGTGATGCCGCTGCTGCGGTTTTCACCGCTGGCGGTTGATGTGTTGCTGGTGGTGGGCACAATCAGTGCCCTGGCTGGTGCCCTGGTGGCGATCGCCCAGGTCGATATCAAGCGGGCCTTCTCCTACTCCACAACCTCCTATCTGGGCCTGGTTTTCATCGCAATCGCCCTGCAACAGCCGGCTGTTGCCCTGTTGCTGTTGTTTGCCCATGGCCTCGCCAAGGCTCTGCTGTTCATGAGTGTGGGCAGCGTTATCGCCACCACCAGCTGCCAGGACCTCACCGAGCTGGGTGGCCTGGGCTCCCGCATGCCTGCCACCACTACCGCCTACCTGGTGGGGGGAGCGGGCCTGGTGGGTTTGCTGCCCCTTGGCTGCTTCTGGTGCTTCGGCCTGCTGGTGGATGCGCTGGGCCGCACTGCACCATTTTTTGCCGCAGTTGTGCTGATCACCAATGCCCTTACAGCCTTTAACCTCACTCGGGTCTTCCGGCAGGTGTTTATGGGAGCGCCTCTGCCAAAAACCAAGCGGGCCCCTGAGGTCAACTGGCTGATGTCCCTACCGATGGTGAGCCTGACCGTGCTGGTAGCTCTCCTGCCAGCCTTGATGGCCCGGATAGATTCGGTGCCGGGCTTGGCCTCATTCCCCCTGCCCCTCGCCACTGCAGTGGTGGCAAGCGGCGTAGCTGGAGTGATCGGCGGCTGCCTGGTGCCCCTGCACAAGTTCTGGTCCCGATCCATGTTCAAACCCCTGCGGTTGCTCCAGGATCTACTTGCCTACGACTTTTACACCGAGCGCATCTACAGGGTGACGATTGTGGCGGCGGTGGCCGCTCTGGCACGATTTAGCAACTGGATCGACCAGGCCCTGGTTAGTGGCTTTGTTAATGGCATCGGCAGGCTTTCCCTGGCGAGCGCCGAAGGGCTGAAGCTCTCGGTGAGCGGCCAGCTGCAGACCTATGTCTTAACGGTCCTATTGGCGATTGTGCTGTTGCTCACCTCGCTGCAGTGGTTGCACGGATGAGGAGCGCCTGATGCTGAGCCTTCTACTACTTATCCCTCTGCTGGGTGCACTTGCTCTAGCCCTATGGCCCGGCAACCCCTCGCCCGGACGCATGCGCACCGTGGCCCTGGTGGTGTTGGGCCTGCAATTGATCTGGAGCCTGCTGGTGCTGCTCCGCTTCGACACCGGCCTCGGTGGCATGCAGCTGCAGGAGTCATTTGTCTGGGTCGGCAGCATCGGCCTCGACTACCGGCTCGGGGTCGATGGCTTATCAATGCCGCTGGTGTTGATCAATTGTGCCCTCACCTTGGTTTCAGCGATCTGCACCCGGGACATCAACCAGCGGCCCCGCATCTACTTTGCCCTGTTGCTGGTTATCAGCGGCGCTGTTAACGGTGCTTTCTTAGCCGAAAACCTGCTGCTATTTTTCCTGTTCTATGAGCTGGAGCTGATCCCACTCTGGTTTCTAATCAGCATCTGGGGCGGCGCCAACCGGGCCTATGCGGCCACAAAGTTCCTGATTTTTACAGCGGTGTCGGGGATGCTGATCCTCGGAGCCTTTTTGGGCCTGGCCCTACTAACCGGCAGTGTGGATTTCAGCCTCACCCCGGTCACAAGTGAAAGGCTAGCGATGGGAGGACAGCTGGTGCTGCTCGGGGCACTGCTGGTGGGATTTGGCATCAAGGTGCCCCTATTTCCATTTCACAACTGGCTACCTGATGCCCACACCCAGGCATCTACACCAGTGTCAGTGCTGCTGGCAGGGGTGCTGCTGAAGCTGGGCACCTACGGCTTGCTGCGCTTCTGCATGGGTCTTTTCCCAGAAGCATGGACCTTACTGGCTCCGGGATTGGCCATCTGGGCAGCCGTATCTGTGCTGTTTGGCTCCCTTGCAGCGATAGCCCAGCAGGACATGAAGCGGATGGTGGCCTACAGCTCCGTGGGTCACATGGGCTACATCCTGCTAGCCGCTGCCGCTGCCACACCGGTCGCCCTGCTCGGGGCGGTGTTCCAGATGGTCAGCCACGGCCTGATTTCAGCCCTGCTATTTCTGCTGGTGGGCATTGTGTATCGCAAGACGGGCACCCGGGATCTCTCAGTACTGCATGGTCTGCTCAACCCGGAACGGGGTCTGCCATTCACAGGCACGCTGATGATTTTGGGGGTCATGGCCAGTGCCGGTATGCCTGGCATGGCCGGCTTCATCTCGGAGTTCATGGTGTTCCGCGGCAGCATCACCGCCTTCCCCCTGGCCACCTTGCTTTCAATGGTTGGTTCGGGCCTTACGGCGGTTTATTTTCTACTGCTAGTTAACCGCGCCTTTTTCGGCCGCCTGGCAGTGACATCGGCCACCGATGCGGTGGCCGATGGTCGCCTCGATGTGCGCTTGGCCGCCGTGGCTCCGCGCGAAACCATCCCGGCCATGGGCCTGGCCTTTGCCGTAGTGGCCATCGGCCTGCTGCCCTCGGGCCTCGGCAAGTTGAGTGAGGCTGCTTCCACCTCCATGGCCCAACTGCCAGCTCTGGTGGCAGCAATGGAACTAGCAGCCCTGCATCCATGGGGGGTGGGCTGATGCCAATCATCTCTGCCGAACTGGTCCACGCTGGGGGTAGGCCTGC